>JAOZOT010000024.1 GCA_029933115.1 Anaerolineae bacterium
ATACAGCAAATGCTTGCGCCCGGTTGAGTTCATCTTTGCCGTTTCCAACTTTTTTGTAACCGGAGTCTCAGAGCGTGTCTGAAAATTCAGAGGGCGGCGCTCGTAGTAACGACTTCGGTCGTTTTTAGCCCCAGAGCATCGGTCGTTAGCGACTCAAGTCGCCACAATGTGCCTCGATCGGATGTTGAATCCCACATAAGCCGTCAACTGTAACCTGTGGGAGGGTAGGCTGAGAGCCGTCTTTTTGAACGTCAGGCGGAGTTACCTTGACTCATCTGTCAAGGATTCAGCGCTGGCGGCCAAGGTGCGGCCACGATATTGTATCACAAATCAAATGGGATTTCAAAATCTCGCTTGCGTGCCAAGTTTCAGCCGTATTGGGGCACACTTTACCAATATGGACGTTTGGGTTATAATATAAGAGGCAGGGTAATCTGCCCAACAAACCGGGCCACAATCATTTCGCCCGATCGGTATCCAACTTTTTCACCGGTCCACAGAAAGGAGATAATGAAATGGACTCAATGTTCAATCGTGTGATGCGTGCGGCCATGCTCGACGTTGCTCTCTATGAAGAGGTGGAGGCGGACAGCAGTTTGACCCAGGAGGCCTTGATGGTCGTGATTCTGGTGTCAGTCGCCGGCGGCATCGGCAGCTTTTTGGCCGGTGTGCTAGGAGGACAAGGCATCGGCATTGCCGTGATCAACCTGATCGTCGCCGTGGTCATGGGAGTGCTCGGCTACTACGTCTGGGCTTACATCACCTACTGGGTGGGGACCAAGGTCTTCGATGGCACAGCCGACGTGGGCGAGATGCTGCGCACGTTGGGCTATGCCAGTGGGCCCCGTGTGCTGAGCATCCTGATGTTCATTCCGTGTCTGGGTGCTCTGGCCAGCTTGGCCGGCGCCGTCTGGGCTCTGATCACCGGCGTCGTTGCCGTGCGCCAGGCGTTGGATTTTGACACGACCAAGGCGATCCTCACCGTTATCATTGGTTGGGTGATTGTCTTTGTCATCACCTTTGTGGTCACCGCCGTACTAGGCGTCGGCGCGGCCGGTTTGGGTGCCGGCCTGGGCGCACTGCGCCGTCGCTAATGGCTTGCTTGTGCATCAGGCTTCGCTGCACAAGCCCGGTCTGCGGACCTCAGACAAGCACCAAGAAGCCAAGCTTTTGCTCATCTGATGGGTGCTTAACGCAGATTCGCCTCTTGGGCTGACCCCCAGCCCTTGACGTTCGGCAGGCGTTCCTGCTTCCAAGTAGGAACGCCCGTTTTATGTTAGGAGAGATGCACCTCGCCTCACGGCTATAGTCCTGGGACAACATGGGGGTGGCTTTATAGGTTTGATTTTTGGCAGAGGATAGGATATAATTATCCAAAATGAATGTTCCTGGCTTTGCGCAGTCCCTGCGTCCGCCGGGCCCGTTTGAGATCTGCGGCTGGCTTATCCAAGTTCGGGTAGACCCAATTTTCAAAGGAGGCTTGACTATGGATTTGTTCAATTTGTTCTGGTTATTCCTAATATTTTCCTCGTTGCTGCCGGCTTTGCAGAAACGGATGCTGGAGGTCGCCCGTCAGCGAGTGATGCGCCAACTGGAAAAGAAACGTGGCTCGCGGGTGATCACCCTCATCCATCGTCAGGAGACCATCAGTTTTCTGGGCATTGGCTTCTCTCGCTACATTGACATCGAGGACTCGGAGCAGGTGCTCAGGGCCATCCGCCTGACGCCGAGCGATATGCCCATTGACCTCATCCTGCACACCCCTGGTGGGCTGGTGCTGGCCGCAGAGCAAATCGCCCACGCCCTGGTGCGTCACCAGGCGCCGGTCACCGTCTTTGTGCCTCACTATGCCATGTCCGGCGGCACTCTCATCGCCCTGTCCGCTGACCAAATCGTCATGGACGAGAACGCCGTGCTGGGGCCGGTGGATCCTCAACTGGGTCGGTTTCCGGCCAGTTCTATTTTGAAGGTGCCCGAGATCAAAGATGTCAATGAAATTGACGACGAGACCTTGATCCTGGCTGACGTGGCCAGGAAGGCCATGGCCCAGGTGCACGGAACTGTGGTGGAGATTCTGACGGGCAATGATATGCCTGAGGATAAAGCCAAAGCCATTGCCGAGGCTCTGAGTTGTGGTCAATGGACCCATGATTATCCCATCACCGCCGAAGAAGCGGCCGAGTTGGGATTGAATGTGACCACTGAGCTTCCCGACGAGGTCTGCAACCTAATGGAATTATATCGCCAAGCGCCTCAGCGGCGCCCTTCAGTACAATACATCCCTGTGCCTTATCGCCGCGAGGAACGGCCGGAGAAAGGAAGGTGAAACATGGGAGGGACATGGCGTATCGCCAGGATTTTCGGTATTGATGTCAACATTGATTCAAGTTGGCTCATTGTCTTTGTGTTGATCACTTGGACTTTGGCCGGTTCCTATTTCCCCTATCAGTATCCTGACTGGGATAGTTGGCTGCATTGGACGGTGGGGGTGGCTACCAGCGTCCTCTTCTTCGCTTCGATTCTGGCCCATGAGTTGGCTCACTCGCTGGTGGCCATTCGCCAGGGCGAGAGGGTGCGCAGCATCACCCTGTTTATCTTCGGCGGCGTGGCTCAGATCACCGAAGAGCCCGACCGGGCATCCAAAGAGTTTCTCATGGCTATCGTGGGGCCCCTCTCCAGCCTGGCCATAGCCCTGGTTTTCGGAGTTCTGTGGTTGGTAGTGCGCGGGTTCTCCGAGCCCGTGGGAGCCCTGGCCCGTTATCTGGCTCTCATCAATGCCAGCGTTGCTTTATTCAACCTCATCCCCGGCTTTCCCTTGGACGGAGGCCGGGTGCTGAGGGCTGTGATTTGGGGGATCAGCGGCAACCTGCGAATGGCTACCCTGGTGGCTTCCTGGTTTGGACAAGGGATCGCTTTCCTATTCATGCTGTGGGGCGTCTGGCAGGTCTTCACCGGCGCTTTCATCAATGGCCTGTGGATGGCCTTCATCGGCTGGTTCCTGCGCAACGCTTCAATCAGCGGTTATCGTCAAGTGCTCATCCGCGATATGCTGCGGGACATCCGGGTGGAGGATCTGATGAGCCATGACTTTGAGACAGTTTCCCCGGCGCTCACCATCCAGCAGATTGTGGACGACTATGTCCTGCGCCGCCGCGATCATGCCTATCCGGTGGCTGACGGCGACCGTCTGCAAGGGATCATCTGCTTGCACGATGTCAAGGCTGTGCCCCGGCAACGATGGGCTTCAACGCTGGTCAGGGAGGTGATGACTCCCTGGGAAAAGCTGGCTACCGTATCGGCCGAGGATGACGGTAACACTGTGTTGACTTATATGAACACCCACGACGTGGGTCAACTGCCGGTGGTTGAGGGGAACAGGCTGGCGGGCATGTTGCGGCGCAGCGACATTATCCGGTTCATGCAGGTGCGCAGTGAGTTGGGTATCTGAAGAGTGAAACGTGAAGCGTAGTAGGGGAGAAAGTATGTTGAGGAGGGATTTGTTGGACGAAATGCAACGAATGCAAGAAGAGATGGAACAACTCTGGCAGTTCCGCTTCGCCGGCCGCTATGTCTCCAGGCATCACGGCGAGCTCTGGCATCCGCCCACCGATGTTTATGAAACAGAAGACAGTGTGGTAGTGCGGGTGGAGGTGGGAGGGCTGGAAGAAGGAGACTTTGAGATCCGCCTGGACGGCCACCTGTTGACCATCTCTGGCGAGCGGCGCGACCTGGCGGCCAAACTGGCCTATCATCAACTGGAGATGCGCTATGGACCCTTCTTGACCGCAGTTCACCTTTCCCAGCCCATAGACGAGGCCGGCATTGAGGCCACGTATCATCATGGCATCCTGAGGGTGATTTTGCCCAAGGCGCGAGCCCATCGGGTGCCGGTGACTGTGGTTGGCGAGGGAAGGAGGGTGTGATGGCGGAGCAAGTACAGACACCAGAGAGCGGAGTGGAGGAAGCACAGATCAAGCCCTCGGCCTTCCAGGTCCCGGCAGAATTACCCATCCTGCCCCTGCGAGGAGCTGTTCTCTACCCCTTAACTGTCTCACCTCTGGTGGTGACCGAGGCTCGCTCCATCAAACTGGTGGACGAAGCCGCGCTGTCCAAACGGCCCATCGGCATGGTGGCCGTCAGAAGTGACAGGGAAAAGCAGGACAAGAAGGAAGTGTCGCCTGATGACCTCTACGAGGTGGGCACAGCGGCCATGATCATGGGCCTGCGCAAAGCCCCGGACGGTACAGTGTTCCTCCTGGCCCAGGGCATGGAGCGCATCAGAATCAGGGAGTTTACCCAGGCAGAGCCTTATCTGGTAGCTCGTGTTGAGGCTGCACCCGATCAGGTCGAGGAGACGATAGAATTGAAAGCCCTGATGCGCAACGTCTCCGAAGCCGTCCGTCGCCTGATCTCGCTGATGCCCCAGGTGCCCAACGAAGTGGTGATGGCCATTGCCGGCATAGATGACCCGCGCCAACTGGCCTACGCCGTGGCCGCCAACCTGCGCCTGGAAATGGCCGACGCTCAGGAGATCCTGGGGATGGACGAGGTCAAGGACAAGTTGCACAAACTGATGACCCTGCTGGATCGCGAGATAGAGGTGATGGAGCTGGGCCAGAAGATCCGCACTGAGGCCCAGTCGGAAATGGAAAAGATGCAACGGGAATACTTCCTGCGGGAGCAACTCAAGGCCATCAAGAAGGAACTGGGCGAGGAGGACGAGCAGAGCCTGGAGGTGGAGGAGTACCGACGAAAGATCGCCGAGGCCGGGATGCCCGAGGAGGTTGAGAAAGAAGCCAAGCGCGAACTGGACCGTCTGGCCAAGATGCCTACCGCCGCCGCCGAGTATTCTGTGATCAAAACCTACCTCGACTGGCTGACGGAGCTGCCCTGGAATGTGACTACTGAGGACAATCTGGACATCGCCCGTGCACGTCGCATCCTTGATGAAGACCACTACGACCTGGAAGAAATCAAGGAGCGCATCCTAGAATACCTGGCCGTGCGCAAAATGCGCCTGGAGCGACAGCCGGAGCAAGAAACTGAGGAAGAGGAACCCAAAGATTACATTCGCAAGGAGCGTCAGGGAGCTATCCTCTGCTTCGTGGGCCCGCCGGGGACGGGAAAAACTTCTCTGGGGCAGTCCATTGCCCGGGCTCTGGGGCGCAAGTTCGTGCGCATGAGTCTGGGTGGTGTCCGTGACGAGGCCGAGATACGAGGCTTCCGGCGTACATACGTGGGAGCATTGCCGGGGCGCATCATCCAGGCCATCCGTCGGGCAGGCTCCAAAAACCCTGTCTTTATGCTGGACGAGGTAGATAAAGTGGGCACCGACTGGCGCGGCGACCCTTCCTCGGCCCTGTTGGAGGTGTTGGATCCGGAGCAGAACGCAGATTTCCGCGACCACTACCTGGATGTGCCTTTTGACCTCTCGCAGGTGATGTTTATCACCACAGCCAATACCCTGGGTCCCATCCCTGCTCCCCTGCGAGACCGGATGGAGATTCTGGAGTTGGATGGCTACATTGAGGAGGAGAAAATCCGCATCGCTCAGCAGTACCTCATCCCCCGCCAGTTGCGAGAGAACGCCCTACGGCCAGAGGAGGTCGAGTTTACCGAAGGTGCGTTGCGGCGCATCATCCGCGACTACACCCGCGAAGCCGGAGTGCGCAACCTGGAGCGGCAGATTGGCGCCGTGTGCCGCAAGGTGATCACCAAAATAGCCGAAGGACATACAGGGACCACGGTGGTGACAGAGGACGATATACCCGAATATCTGGGCAAACCCAAGTTCTTCTCCGAAGTGGCAGAGCGCACCGAGATACCTGGCGTGGCCACCGGCTTGGTGGTGACACCGGCGGGCGGTGATATTACCTTTGTTGAGGCTACCCGCATGAAAGGCAAAGGCAATTTCACCATCACCGGTCAATTGGGCGACGTGATGAAAGAGTCGGCTCAGGCGGCCCTCAGCTACATCCGGTCCAAAGCCGGTGAACTGGGCATTGACGAAGACTCTTTCGCCGAAAGCGACATCCACATCCACGTGCCGGCGGGGGCGATCCCCAAGGATGGCCCCTCGGCAGGAGTGACCATGGCCACGGCTTTGGCTTCGCTCTTCAGCGGTCGGCCCGTTCGTTCGGATTTGGCCATGACCGGTGAGATCACCCTGCGTGGTCAGGTGCTGCCTGTGGGCGGGATCAAGCAAAAGGTCCTGGCTGCATATCAGGCTGGCCTGGAAACGGTCATCCTGCCCAAGCGCAACGAAGCGGACCTGGATGACCTGCCCAAAGAAGCACGGGAGAAGATGCACTTTATCCTGGTGGACAGGGTTGACCAAGTTATCGCTTCGGCTTTGAGAGATGGGCATGAAGGGGAGAAGTAGCAGCGAGGTGGATTTGCACATCCATTCTACCTGTTCTGATGGGAGCTTTACGCCAAGAGAAATCGTTGAACTGGCCAAGGTCAAGGGACTGAAGGTCATTGCTATCGCCGATCACGATACGGTGGAGGGCGTGGCCGAAGCTGTGGCTATCGGTGAAGAGCAAGGTATAGAAGTAGTGCCGGCCGTCGAACTGAGCATCAAAAACGAGCCAGAGAAGGACTTTGTTGAGCTTCACCTGCTGGGCTATTTCATTGACTATCAAGATGAAGAACTCAACGATACCCTCAACAGGGTCGTGCAGGCGCGCATTGAGCAGAAGATCAGGCAGATAAAGGCGCTGCAAGACGATGGCCTCGACGTTCCGGTCGAAGAAGTGTTCTCTCTGGTGAGGGGGGTGCCCGGACGCCCCCACATCGCCGAGGTGGTCATGCGCCGTAATCCGGGCCGTTTCGCTTCCAAAGAGGACCTCTTTGCCGAGTACCTGAGTGTAGGCGGCAAGGCCTACACCCAACGCCGTTTCTCCCTCACCCTGGCAGAGGCCATTCAGATGGTGGTGAAAGCCGGTGGCGTGCCTGTCCTGGCCCACCCTGGCGCCTACGACAAGGTGAAAGACATCGAGGCCATGATCTATCGGGCTCAGGAGATAGGATTGCGGGGGTTGGAGATAGCTTATACCTACAACAAAAACCGCCCCTACTATGGCCTGAACCCTGCTGCATTGCACACCATACTGGCCCGCTTTGAGGCCTTGGCCGATAAATTGGGTCTGGTCAAGACCGGGGGCTCCGATTTCCACGGGGAGGGGAAGGACATCGAGCTAGGTGAAATGGGCATGAGCTACGCGGCGTTTCAGGAGTTAAGGCTCTGTCTGGGACTCGAAGCCCCAGGCTGATACTGCAACCGCCGGTTAACAAGGATGATTTCGAGCAGGCTCATAGCCCGCCTTTGGCGGGCTGTTCAGGCATGGGATGGGGCTCAGCCCCAAATATGTATCTTTTAAGGAGGGAAATCAAAATGGGCGTCTTGGAAAGGATCAGCACCTTAATCAAGTCCAATATCAATGAACTTCTCGACAAGGCTGAGGACCCGGAAAAAATGCTGAATCAGCTCATCCGGGACATGGAGGAGGGCTACAGAGAAGCCCGTGAGCAGGTAGTCAACGCTATGGCCGATCAAAAGCGGCTGGAGAAGAAGTACCTGGCCAATCTCAACCTGGCCAAAGAGTGGGAGCACAAGGCCGAGGTGGCCTTACAATCCGGCGATGAGGACCTGGCCCGCAGGGCTCTCAAGCGAGCTCAGGATTACGAAGAGTTGAGCAACGACCTGAAGCTGGCTCTGGACAAGCAGGAAGACGATGTCACCAACCTGCGGGTGCAGCTCTCTGCCCTGCAGGCCAAGATCGAGGAGGCCAAGCACAGGCGCAATGTGTTGGTGGCCCGTCACCACCGCCTGAAGGCTGAGCAGAAAATCCGCGAGTCCGCCACCGGCCTGAAGGCTACCGACGAAGCCTTTGCCGCCTTCCAGCGCATGGAGGAGCGCATCGAACTGGAAGAGATGCGTATGGAGGCCGGTGCCGAGTTGGACGAGGAAGCCGAGGCTGTGGAAGCTCGCCTGACCCGGGAGGAGGCAGAACTTCAGATTGAGGAGCGCCTGGCCGCCCTGAAGGCCAAACTGGCCGCCAAAGGGGATGCGGACTGACGAATGTTGTTAGGCTGATCAACTTCGGGAGAGAACCGTCATGGAGATAAAGGCGGAGCAGAGGGAAAAAGTTACTGTTGTCATCCCCATCGGTGAAGTTGACACATTCACCGCGAGTCAGGTCGCCGACTTTCTCGGCAGCCAGTTGAGCGCAGGGAAGACTCGACTGGTCGCTGACTTGAGCCAGGTGGATTATATGAGCAGTGCTGGCTTGCGTGCCCTCTTGGCTACGTTGAAGGAGGCCCGTCACCAGGGAGGTGACTTTCGCCTGGCGGCTGTCCATGATGAGGTGGAGCAGGTCCTTGAGTTGAGCGGTTTCACCGGCATCTTCCAGGTTTTCCCCACCGTCGAAGCGGCCGTTGCCAGTTTTGGCCTTTGAGTGCGCATGGCGCGCTGTGTTCCGCGCCGGGAGGGTCACTGCAAACGGCTAAAGCCGTCACTACGAACAAAAGCGCCGGTGTCCAACTCATTGGTCAAACAGGAGGTAAAAGCGCATGTCTTCCGGCGAGAGACGACCAAAGATCGGGGTCGTGATGAGTAGCGGGGGGATAAAATCCTTCGCCGGCATCGCTCTCTGTGAGTTTCTGGAGGAGATGGGGATAGACGTGGATTTGCTGATCGGCTGTAGCGGCGGAGGGGTGGTCGCCGCCGGGTGGGGTGCGGGGTTCACTCCAACCCAGATGCGGAATATGATCGCCGAATTCCTGGATCGAAAGCTCTTCTCGAAAATTGATTATCAGACCCTGCTGGGGCTCGCCAATCTGCCATTCGGTCGCTTTGATAAAGCGACCGGCATTCTGAAAGCAGAGCCCATTCGCCAGGTCTACCGGGACATTTTTAAGGACCTCAGGCTGGAGGATCTGCGTCCACCCCTCCTTTTGCAGACGACCGACATCATGACCGGCCAGGGGGTGGTGCTCAGTCGTGGGCCGGTCGCCGATGCGGCTTATGCTAGTGCAGCGGTGTTTCCTTTAATGCCGCCTATCTGCATCGAAGGAAGATGGCTTGTTGATGGCGCCTTTAGTTCTCCGGTGCCCGTAATGGAAGCCGTCAAACGTGGCATGGACGTTATCATCGCCATCTCTTTTGTCCAGCAGCTCACCACGGAGCCGAGTGGTTTCTTCGAGTACTTTAGCAATTTCATCAGCCGTACCTACACTTTAAACGAACGCCGAGAAATTGCGCTGGCGATTGATGTGCACCATCATGAGATTGTGATGATCAACGTGCAGTTTGATCAACTCATTCAGTTGTGGGATGTGGAGGCAGTCCCGCTCGTCTTGGAGGCAGGCCAGAGGGCTGTGGAACGGAAGAAAAAAGAGATCATATCGGCCATAGAAAGTTTTCAGAGGGTGGGGAAGGGTCCGAGCTCCCTCAGTTCAGCGTGACGCTCACGTCGAAGGAAGACGAAGGATGGTGACACCTCAATTCGAGCGCGACTTGCAAATTGCCCGGCGGATTCAGGCCAGTTTCTTGCCGGAGGAACTGCCGCAGCCCCCTGGATGGGAGATTGCCGCCTGCTTCCACCCGGCTCGCCAGGTTGCCGGCGATTTCTACGATGTCTTTCCCCTCGTCCAGAACAGGAGAGTTGGCCTTGTCATCGCCGACGTGTGCGATAAGGGGGTAGGCGCTGCGCTCTACATGGCCTTGTTTCGTACCTTGGTCCGGGCTTTTGCCCAGCAGCACTATTCTTTGCGCTGGATGGATACCCTTTCCGACGACTGGCTCACCGCAGACCCCAACGAACGGCGACGGGCGATCCCTTCGACCGGCACCACCGCTTTGAGAAACGCCGTCCGACTCACCAACAACTATATCGCCCGTACTCACGGCCGGGCGAACATGTTCGCCACGCTTTTCTTTGGCGTGCTGAATCCGGCCAACGGCTCGCTGGTCTACGTGAATGGTGGGCATGAGCCTCCGGTCATTGTTGGCTCGGCCGGTGTGAAGGCCCGTCTCACGCCCACCGGCCCGGCTGTGGGCGTGCTTCCTGACCTCGATTTTGACATCCGCGAGGCTCAACTCGCTCCAGGCGATATCCTGGTCGCCTTCACCGACGGCGTGACCGAGGCGCGGAGCCCAGACCGCCAATTCTTCACCGTGCAACGGCTGTACTCGCTGCTGGCGGAGCCGGCCCCCTCGGCGGCCGCGTTGCTGGACCGCATCGAAGCGCGCGTGCGAGAGCACATGGCTGGCGTAGACCAATCCGACGACATCACCATGCTGGCTGTGAGGCGAGTTTCGCCCCAGAGGCACTGAAGCGCGTACTATGAGCCCAACAGGGCGACGGCGAGGATTCACCCCTATTTTGGGAAACGACCGTAAAGGGGAGCTGTCACAGCTCCCCTTTCACTTCTCTCTCCAAGCGGGCGAAGAACTCGACCATGAAGCGGTGGCGCTCTTCGGCGATGGCTTTGGCCGTGGGAGTGAAGAGGGTCTCCTTGAGGCGCGACAATTTGAAGACGAACTCGTGGACGGCAGTGTGTTCAGGTGTGCCTCGGGCCTCTCCTTGGTAATCGGCCGGCACCGGTGCCCACAGGGGCAGTTTCATAAGGCCAGAGATGGCGTAGGCGCGGGCCACGCCGATGGCTCCGATGGCGTCCAGCTTGTCAGCGTCGTAGAGGACCTGGGCCTCCAGAGTCTGGGGGGTGGACTTTTCGCTGAAGCTGTGGGTGGCGATGGCCTGGGCCACCGCTTCGACTTTGGCGGGAGGGTGGCCTCGCAGGATCTCGCGGGCTCGCTGGGCTCCAATCCGGGCGTGGCGAGCCCGGTCTCGCCCCCCTACGTCGTGCAGCAGGGCCGCTGCCCGCACTATTTCCAGGTCCGCCCCCTCCGCCTGCCCAATTCTCTCCGCCAGGGCCAGCACCCGCAGCACGTGGTCAAAGTCGTGGGCGGCGTCGTTCTCCAGGTAGAGGCGTCTGACTTCCTCGACAGTAATCATCGTTTCAACGTCAATCAAACAAAATGACCCTCGCCCAGAGGCGGGCGAGGGCTTCCCGGCAGCCTAGATGGGGTTTCAGACTCTGACGCACAGCGGCGAGGAAACACAACCCATCGGTGATTTTGATGCCCTGATACTCCCCGTCCAGAAAGTCGAAGTGACGGTCGTAAGTGACCAGATGTGTCGCTTTCCCTGCCACGGCGCAGGCCACGACTATGTCGTCGTCAGGGTCAGCAATGATGACGGGCTTCACGTCACCTGGCTTGACTTTAACCAACACGCCAATAGTGGTCAAGTCAGCGAGAAAAGCAGCGCTCTTTAGTAGGTCAATCTTTCTGGTGATGAGCTTTTCCACATATTCGGCTCTGAGTTCGGCAGAGTAGACCAGATCAAATTCGCCCCTCCTCCAGCGCACCATCAACTCCGCCGTCGGACTGTTGGGATTGCCGGTCAAAAGGGCGGCCAGAACCACATTGACATCGAAGACGGCTCGTAGTCGTCGTTTAGTCATCAACGGCTGCTTCCCATTCGTGCTCTATGGCTGTTCCTTTGGCGATAGCCTCGGCTCTGATGGCCTCCACATTACGCTGAAATCGAGCGAGTTGCACCTCTTGCGGCAGATCCTTAATCCGCTCAACTATCTTGTCCGCAAGGGCTAAGGTCCGTATCACCTCTTCAGAATAAGGCTTAACCAATTGCCCACGTATCTGTTCCATGTCCTCCTCGGTCACCTCGATGTCGGCGAAGAGTTCTTCGTCGGAGGGGATGGCTATCGGGGTGAGCAGGATGGAGCCATCCCTGGTCGAGATGGAAAACATCTCCACCCCGGCGAACTCTTTTTTTATCTTCTCAGGGAGAATCAGGTGGCCATCCAGAGTCATCGTGGCGATGAGCGGGGTCATTTTCACCACCTCCTGCTTTCTATTTTACCCCAGGACCATTTCATTGTCAATCGAGCCAGGTGCGTCGCCCCTTGGCTTTGAGAGGCTAACCGGCCCTCCTGTTCCGCCCCACGAAAAACCGCATAAAGTTGCTGACATGAGTGGGCAGACGGCGCCAGGTGTCGAGGCTGATGACGCGACGCCACAGGCGACTGGGGCGCAGGTAGAAGCGGCGGTAGGCCTCGCGCCACTTGCGCTCTACCAGTTCGGCCGTCAGGTCGCCGATCTCGAAGCGGGCCTTCTCGTCGTGGATGGCAAAGTCACGCCAATCGTGGCTGAAAAGATGCCCCTCTCGCAGGACGATGTCGTACATCTCTGTGCCGGGGAAGGGAGCGGCGATCATGAAATTGGCCAACTCCGGGTCCAGCTCCAGGGCCAGCCTGATGGTGTCCTCCATGCTCTCCTCGGTGTCGGCGGGGAGGCCAAAGATGAAGAACCCCATAGTTTCCAGGCCCGCCTTTTTGGCGTTGGCGAAAGCCCTCCGTACCTCGTCAATGGTCTGCTGCTTCTTGATGCTGTCGAGCACACGCTGGTTGCCGCTCTCTACCCCGAAGCCCACCCGTTTGCAACCGGCCTGCTTCATCAAGCGCAACAGTTCTTCGTCGGTGTTGCGGGCATTGATGCCGTGGATGGTGATCCAGGGCACGGTGTTCAACCCCTCGGCGATGAGCATCCGGCATAAGGTCTTGGCGCGCTCCATGTCCAGAGTCATAGTGTCGTCGGTGACGCCGATTTCGGTGGCCCCCAGGTCACGCACCAGCCAGCGCCACTCGGCCACCACGTTCTCCGGCGAACGGGGCCGCCAGGTGCGCCCGGTGATGGCCTTGGAGCAGTAGATGCAGTTGTAGGGGCAGCCCCGCGAGGTGACGATGGTATAGGCCCGCGCTTTCGGATTCAGCCCGTCTGTCAGGGGTTGCAAATTGGCGTAACGCTCGATCTTGAAAAGGTGATGGGCCGGGAAGGGGATACTATCCAAGTCCTTGCGCAGGGGGCGCGGCGGATTGTGGACGATCTGCCCGTTTTCGTCGCGGAAGGAGAGACCGGCAATGCGAGACCACACTGTCCTCTTGAACACTCGTGTTTTGGGTTTCGAGTTTCGAGTTTCGGGTTTTGGGTTGCGGGTTTCGAGGGTGGAGGCGATTTCAATGATGGTGTCTTCTCCTTCTCCGCGCACTACCAGGTCCACCTCGGGGCGCTGCATGGATTCGTCGGGTAGGAGGGTGGGGTGAGGGCCACCCAGGATGGTGACAGCGCCGTGGGCTTTGGCCTGGCGGGCCGCCTCCCAGGCCTCGTTGATGAGGGGAGTGGTGCTGGTGATGCCCACCACGTCGAACTTGCCGCGCTCCAGGACATCCCCCAGCGGCTCATCCTCGACGACCGCATCGTAGATTTGCACCTGGTGTCCCTCCCGCTCCAGCACCGCCGCCAGGTACCCCAAACCCAGCGGGATGTGCTTGCGCGAGCTCCACACTTTGGAGATGGGACTGACTAAAAGGACTTTCATGGATAGTCAACCTCGTGTTTCAATCGCAGTTTCTTGCCTATGAAAAGGCAATTTCGATCTCATGCTTCTTCTCTTGGTAGAGTTGCCTGGCCAGTTCCTCCATCTCATTGAACGGCGTCCAGCCCACCACGATTTCCTGCTTGGCGTCCACGGCTACCATGCCTACCTCCCCCACAATGCCCACGTGTGGGTAGGTTAATACTACAGGCACAATCCACAACCGACGGGTGGGAAAATCTATACTCTTGGGCAAACCGGCGGAGAATCGATCCGGCAGGTTGGTCAGGATGAACCGATTGGCGACTGCTATCGCCTGTTGTAAGTCAACCTTAATTTCCCTTGCGGCTACTATAGACATGTCTGAACCTCCTCTCCCATCCATTCCAATTATACCACAGCTTTTGCGAGGACTGCGTCAAAAAGCGAAGACAAAGGCCAGGTCGTTGACGTTGGTGTTGGTGGGGCCGGTGACGATCAACTCTCCCAGGGCTTCAAAGAAGTGATAGGAGTCGTTGTTCGCCAGGTACTCCTCAGGGTCAAGGCCGAGCTCCTTGGCCCAGGCTACGGTCTCCCCGGTGGCCACGGCCCCCGCCGCGTCCGTCGGTCCATCGGTGCCGTCGGTGGCCAGAGTGACGACCATCACCTCCTCCCAGCCTTCGAGGGCCAAAGCGGCCGCCAGGGCCATCTCCTGGTTGCGCCCTCCCTTCCCCTCGCCCGTGACGGTCACTGTAGTCTCGCCGCCAACCACCAGGCAGGCCGGCCGGGGGAGGGGCTGCCCCGATTTGGCCATCTCCTTGGCCACGGCGGCCAGGACTTTGGCCACCTCTCGGGCCTCGCCCTCGACGTAGGTGGAGAGCAACTGCGTGTTAAAGCCCAACTCCTGAGCCCGGTTCAAGGCTGCCCGGGCCGCGATTTCGTTGCTGCCCACGATCAGGTTGTAGACTGTGGCAAAGACTGCGTCCCCCTCTTTGGGCGTCTCTGCTATCTTCCCCGCCACCCCGGCCGCCAGGTGCTCGACGACAGAGGTCGGCACCTTGTCCAGCAGGTCGTACTTTTCCAGCACGCCGTAGGCCTGAGCGAAAGTGGTAGTGTCGGGCACAGTAGGGCCGGAAGCGATGACATCCAGAGGGTTGCCCACCACATCTGAAAGGATCAGAGAGACCACCTGAGCTGGGTGGGCCAGCCGCGCTAGTTGGCCGCCCTTGATGCGAGAGATATGCTTGCGCACAGCGTTGATTTCGTTAATAGTTGCTCCGCAGCGCAGCAGGGCCTCGGTGAGAGCCTGGATCTCGGCCAGGCTGATGGTGGGTTGGGGCAGAGTCATGAGGGCCGAGCCGCCCCCGGAAATGAGGCATAAGACCAGGTCCTTCTCCGTCAGGCCCCCGGGAGTCTGCTGGAGCATCTCTACCATCCGTTCGGCCCCTCGTCGCCCGGCCTCATCGGGGGTGGGATGGCCAGCTTCAACGATTTCCACCCGCCGGACGCCAGCCGCTTCAGGGGGGAGGTAACCGTGCTTGACGTTGACCAGACCGGCGGTTATCCGCTCGCCCAGGATCTCCTCGATAGCGACGACCATAGGGGAGCCGGCCTTGCCCCCACCGACGACGAAAATGCGCTCGCAGGCGGATAAATCGTAGCTTCGCTGCCCAACCCACAGGACGTCTCCTTTCAGGCTCACATTTTGCCTGACAGCTTGAGCCGGGTCAACGGCGGCCAGAGCCGCCGATAGGATGCTCCAAACCTGCTCACGTCTCTTTCGCTCGACGCTCGAAAGTTGCCTCTGGGGCTGCAACATTTTATACCTCACTTCACTATAGAATCAATGGCCATCTTGGCCGCCTCTGGGGGTGTGACTTCGCCGGTCATGACCTTCTCAACGCTCTGTTGGAGGACTCTGGCCACATTAGAATAAACTGCCCCTGCCGGCCCGGGATGGGCTCCTTCCAATTGCTTGCTCAAGAAAGGATAATAGGCGTCCTCAGTACCGAGAACCTTAAAAGCCGCCCTCCGTGTGGGCAGATGTCCGGCGGCCAGATTCCACTCGGCGCTGTTTTCGGGTTCCATCAGCCACTCGATCAATTGGGCTGCCAGGGCCTGCCGCGCCGGATCCGAGGTGACTATAGCCCAGGCCCAGCCCTGGCTCAGGGTGGCCACGTTGCCGTCTCGCGTCGGGATGGAAGAGAAGTGGGTGTACATGAGCAAATCTCGGTCGGCCAGATAGCGTCTGGAACTGACGTTGGTCATGGCGACCTCGGCCGAAAGATAAATAGGCCAGCAGTCGTCCAGGGTTTCAAATTCCAGTACCGAAGGAAGAATGACGCCCATTTCATAGCCATCTCTGTAAAATTGCAGGACCTGGGTTACCAGTTCTTCATTGAGGGCCGGCTGCCCGGTCTCATCCACCAGTTGGCCACCCAGGGCCAGGTATTGAATGATGAAGGCATCATTGACCAGTCCCTCGCGGCCGCCCGCAGGGAAGACGTAGCTGACCCCATCGGTGAGCACATCGGTCCAGGTCAGGGGTGGCTCCTCCAGTTTGTTGGTATTGTAAATGAGATGTTCGATGTCGGTCTCGAATTGGATGCCCACCAATTGGCCTTCAAAGCGCCCGGCCTCCTGGGCAAAGGGGAAGAGGTCCTCTTGCAACTCGGCGGAGATTATCTCGTCCAAAGGCTGGAGCAAGCCGGCCTGGGCTGCCTCGTCCAGTTCGACGGTATCAATGGCCACCAGGTCTGGCATAGCCGCCGGGACGGCCGCGCTGGTGGTGAGGAGAAAGTTCAGAATACCCCCCTTGCCATAAGGCTTTTTGAGGACGTACTCAACGGTCACATCGGAGTGAGCAGCGGTGAAAGCTTCGATCTGCCGGCCCAGGATCTGACCGCTGACATCTGCTTGAGATGGAGAGAAGGGCTCGGCCGTCCAAAGGGTCAGGGTGATGACCGGCGGGGCTGTCGGCAACGTTGGGGTGACAGGAGCAGTGGTTGGTGTTTCGGTCGCAGTCACAGCCGTAGCCGTCGGTGCCGGCTGGGGCGATGCCGTCGGCGTGGCCGGGGGGCCGCATCCCGAAAGGCTTGATATTAGGGTGAGGCAGGCGATTACAGCAACGTTTTTAACCATGCAGACCTCCAGTGGTATTCCCACTTCTGGCAGAGTTGGCGCGGCGGAATTGAACCCCTAGTCCTCAGTCACGTCTGCCACTTGACCGGCGGTTATCTGGAGGAGCAGGTCGTAGGCAATGGGGAAAACAGCGTGAGGGGAACCGGCGGCCGCATAGACGGTTTCAAAACGGCTCAAGCTCTGGTCAACGATAGTGGGCAATGAAACTCGGTGGCCCACCGGGGGCACACCGCCGATAGCGAAGCCTGTCTCTGCGCGCACGGTATCGGCGTCGGCAATCTTGACTTTCTTGGCCTTGAGGAGGCGGGCCAGCTTTTTGGTGTCGGCCCGTCTGTCACCGGCCACCAGCACGAGGACCGGCCGGCCGTCGGCCAGGAACAGCAGCGACTTGACGATGCTGCCCAGTTCTGTGCCGATGGCCTCGGCCGCCAACTGGGCCGTGCGGGTGCTCTTGTCCAGTTCGACCACGCTGATGTCGAGGCCCTTATCTTTGAGATATTGCTGTACCCTCTCTACAGATTTTGATCCCATTTATTCCTCTTTGCCCAACGCTATCAGAGGACCGGCGTTGCATAATACAATCGTCTGAGCGCTCAACCCAGCTCCTCCGCCAACGTCTCGGCGCTAAAGGGTGGCTCCATACCGCGCGCGTAAGCGCGGCAGGCCAGTTCGGATTGCGATACCCCGGCTTGGTGTGCGGCCGCGCCAAAGGAGATTCCACCACGCGCATACCGCTTCAGAGCCCGTTCAATTCTCAATTCACGTAGCCCGCGTTCCAATACCTCTACCAGAAACTCTTGGCTGGCCGAATCCAGTTCCCGGGCCAACGAAGCCGGAATGGTCAAGGTCAATGCCTCAGTTGACATCACTCACCTCCGGCAAAAGCACCCTTTATTCTCAAGAAGCCGGTACATCACGGCTACCTTCTTCACTCGTTGTGACACCGGCATTCTCACTTCAGTCATCTTCACCTCCTCCCGGTTGACACCTCACAATCGAATAGCCGGTCGCGAGAGTTGGTACAATTATACCCCAAATAGCGCATTTAGGAAAGGGCAGGAGAAAACAAAAGCCGCTCCTATCGTGGGCGGCTCATGGACGGTTGTTCGATTCAAAGGGAGGCCTGGCTTACCCTCACCGAGCCGGCGCCCAACATCTGCACCAAAGCCTGTTCCAGTTCCACACAGTAGCCGGTGGTATCGTTGGGAAAATCCAATTGCACGCGCTTGCGCTCGTCGGCCAGATAGAGGCTGAAGCGATCTTCCCCCTTGTACCGGTGCAACAGTTCGTGCACCTGCCCCAGGCGTTGAATATCCCGCTCCTGGTCGCCACTGCGGGTGAGGGTAATGTGGAGGTGAAGGGGGCCATTTGGCCGCTCCTCTCTTTCCTCGGGCACCTCGCTGACGACGACGTAATCCTGCACTGATTCACAGATGATTTTGGGCTCTCGGCCGCGCACGTCCACCCGTCCTCTGACGACGAGAATCTTGTCTGTTTCCCATAGTTCCTGTGTCCCCTCGTAGACGCTGGGAAAGACCACAACCTCGATGCTGCCCTGGAGGTCTTCCAGTTGCACGAAAGCCATCGGTTTGTCGTTCTTGGTGATGTGGGGGCGCACCCAGGTCACCATACCGGCCACGACCACTTTTTGGTTGGCCATAGATTCGTCAATCTGGCCGCAGAAGGCCGTCACTGTGTTTTCCAGGTCGGCGGCCACCTGCTGCAAGGGGTGGGCCGAGACGTAGAGCCCCACCAGTTCTTTCTCCCACCTGAGCAATTCCCGGCGGGGAATGGGAGGCACATCGGGCAGAGAGGTGCTGAGGATGATGTTGGCTCCGGAGTTGGCAAAGGCCGGCAGGCTGAACATATCCAACTGGGGAGAGACCCGGTGTTCCATGTTGCTCTTCTGAATCATGCGGTCAATGATCTCCAGAAGTTGCTCCCGCCGGCCCAAAGAGTCCATAGCCCCGGCTTTGATCAAGCTTTCCAGGGCACGCCTGTTGACTTGGCTCAGATCCACCCGGGTGCAGAAATCGTCAATGTCCTTGAAGGGCCCTCCTCCCTGGCGGGCCTCGAGGATGGCAGCGATGGGCCCTTCACCCACGTTTTTGATGGCCCCCAGGCCAAAGCGGATATTCCCGCCCTCGATGACAAAGTCCAGCCCGCTGCGGCAGACATCCGGCGGCAGAACCTCTATCCCCAGTCGCCGGCACTCGGCGATGAGGATGGCTACCTTGTCGGTGTTGTGGCGTTCCACGCTCAGCATGGCCGCCATGTACTCCACGGGATACTTGGCCTTGAGGTAGGCCGTCTGGCAAGTCAGGACAGCGTAAGAAGCAGCGTGGGCTTTGTTGAAACCATAGCGGGCAAAGTACTCAATATCAGAGAAGATCTGCTCGGCCACCTCTTTTGGCAGTCCGCCGTGCTCAACAGCCCCTTTGACGAAAGAGGAACGGTGCTTCAGGAGCTCTGACTTCTTTTTCTTTCCCACGGCCCTTCTGACCAGATCGGCCTCAGAGGCCGAATAGCCTGCCAGGTCGGTCATGAGACGGATGACCTGCTCCTGGAAGACGATGATGCCGTAAGTATCTTTGAGGATCGGCTCCAGCTTCGGATGGCGGTAGGTGACCTTTTGATGGCCATGTTTGCGGTTTACATAATTATCAATGTACTCCATCGGGCCAGGGCGATAGAGGGAGAGAACGGCCACGATGTCGTTGAACTCGCTGGGGCGTAGGGAGGTCAGGACACGGCGCATACCGGCCGACTCTACCTGGAAAATGCCGGTTACTTCGCCACTGGACAAGAGTTCGTAGATGGCCGGATCATCGAGAGGGATGTCATGGGGCGTCAACTGTATCCCTCGCGTCTCCTGGAGCAGGTCCAGAGTGCGCTGGATGATGGTCAGGGTAGAAAGGC
>JAOZOT010000772.1 GCA_029933115.1 Anaerolineae bacterium
TCCCCTAATGTCCCTTAACAGTTGATATAATTATCATTCTTGGAGGCCCTTGTGCTAAGGCAGCCTGAGCAGGGTCTTCTGGCCGTTGCATCCGGTTTGGAGCACAATGCGCCAGCACGAGCGCCTGGTGGCAGTCGGTAGGTCAGCAATTCCTGGAGAGTCCATACGTGGTCCGTCACTCCCGCTGCCATCATTGGCGTCACTTGCTTCCACCTCTTGGGAGAACCATTGCCTTTGGTGGGAATCGGAGGGTATATCTCCTGGCGCAACCCACCGTGCGGCAGGCAGAAATGGTAATAGGTGACAGAGAGGTGCAGTTGCCGCTCCAACCAATAGCCATCCTTGGAGAAGCCCAAGGTCTTGCGGGTGAAGCGCCGATTACGCTGTCGCATGGTGTTGTTCTGCCGCTCCACAAAGGCGGTGTTAATGTGCTTGCTCACCGGTGACTGCTCCAGATATGCCTCCAGGGCCTCCCGAGTGCCGAAGATCACCTCCGTTGTGACTTTCACCACCCTGCCTTTGCGCCGTTGCTTGACCACTTGGGCATAGAGCAGGTCTGGAGGGGTCTCCAACCGGGGCTTGGGGAAGCGTCCTCGGCTGCCCTTACGCTCCGGTTGTACCCATCGGCCGAAGGATTTCAAGATCGCTTCACGATATTGAGGCCTCTGGTCACTGAAGAAGACGTGTAGGGAGCCATCATTGACTTCCTTGGTTCGTTCGATCAACTGATCGGCCTTCTCCTGGCTGATCTCTCCGGTGACGAAGGCCGGAATGATCTTGTGCACCGGATCGAAGCTTATCCACACCCAGTGGTCGCCGTATTCGCTCTGGAGCTTCTCCAGGAGTGTGCAGCGTGCTTCCTTTTTTTGACAAAGCTCCAGAACTCGTCCAACTGCGCTTCTTCGAAGTGCAGGTTGACCATCAGGTAGCGGGAGACTGCTTCCGCATGTTGCGAAGCTTTATCTAGCCAGTCGGCTACGGTGTCCTTGTCCACCTTCTTAATCCTTGCTGTGGCCCGAATCCCGTTGCCCTCGGCCAGACAGGCGATGACGTCATAGAATGTCTCCTCGCTGGCCTTCAGATTGAACAACGGAGTGCCTCGCCGCTCTGAGAAGGTCCTGTTGCAAACTTTGCACTTCAGAAGTTGGATCTTCTGCTTGCCATAGCGGCCTGCACCGATGATCTGGTTATCTGGCCCCACCTTGCCGTGGTTGGAGCAGTCGGGATAGGGACAGAAGTACATGCTGGTATCAATCTGTTTCTTTCGGCCCATTGTGAACCTCCCTTCTCGTTACTATCGGTTCACAATTATGGCATAATTTAGCTTAATTGTCAAGGGACATCAGGGGCATTTTCATCTCCTTCCAAAGCACACTCTCTCACGAAGTAAGCGGGGATTGGAGCAAGCCCCAATCCCCGCTGTCGGATCGGAC
>JAOZOT010000248.1 GCA_029933115.1 Anaerolineae bacterium
AAGGGCCCCAGGATATGCGCTCGGTGGTCCAGTCGTATTCTTCGCCGCTGCCGTAGCCTCCGTTGAGGTCGAATAGCTTGCGCCGACCGCTGCCGTCGGCGTTCATGGCCCAGATGGCCCACTTGCCTCCTTCATCGGAGACGAAGGCGATGAATTGCCCGTTGGGCGAGAAGGTGGGCAAGCCGTCGTTGGCCCCGTTGTTGGTCAGGCGCTTCAGGTCGCTGCCGTCGGTGTTGATGGAGTAGATTTCCCAGTTGCCGTCACGGATGGACATGAAGGCTATCCTGTTGTCGTGAGCGGTTGGGGCCATGTCGCTGCTGTCGGTGGTCAGTCGCGTGGGGACGGCGCTGCCGTCAGGAGGGACGATGTAGAGGCCGCAGTTTGCACCGTCGGCCCAGTAGTCACAGCCACGGTAGACGATGCGGCCGTCAGGCAGCCAGCACGGGTCTCGGCCAAAGGTGTCACCGACCGGGCTGCGCAGGTAGCGCCAGGAGTCTCTTCCTTTGCCGGAGACGGTCTCCAGAATGAAGATGCGGTCCCTCTTGTCGCCGTGCAATGTCGAGTCGAAAACCAGGTGGGCGCCATCGGGCGACCAACTGGGGCGCGAGTCTTCCAGGTGCTCGCTCACCTCTGTCAGGTTGCTGCCGTCGGCGTTGGCCACGTGTAGGTTATCGTGGTAATGGGCCTCGCCGTTGACGGCGATTTTGGAGCCGTCGGGGCTGAAGGCCGGTTGGCGCATGTTTCCGATGATCATTGTCCGGCCGCTGCCGTCCACGTTGGCCACCCAGACGTCGTATTTGGCGCCGTTCCAGAGAGTGAAAGCGATTTTGCCCGTCAAAGCTGCTGTAGGCACGGGGGTAGGTGTGGGTGTCTCCGCCGGGGTCGGGGTGGCCGGCAAGGGTGTAGCTGTGACCAGGATCACGACCGGTGTTGGGCTAGGTCCGGGCGTGGAAGTGGTCTCTGCCACCTGGCACTCAGAGAGGCCCTCTTGCGCTTCTGCCAGGTTGGGATTGAGGCTCAGGGCCTGCTGGAACATGGGCACAGCCTTATCACATTGGTCAAGCTGGACGTAAACCCAGCCCATCATGGCGCGGGCTTCGGCAAGCTTTGAATCCAGCTCGAGGGCCTTTTGCAAATAGGTGAGGGCCTGTTCGTACTGCCCTAACTCGTAGTAACAGGCTCCCAGGCCGGCATAACTCCAGGCATGAGGCCGCAGCTCGATGGCCCGCTGATAGGCGATGATGGCTTCTACGTAGGCTTTGGACCGACGGCGCATTGAAGCCAATTCGTGTTGCCTGACCCACAGGTTAGGCTCCAACTGGGCTGCTTTTTCGAACTCGGACAGGGCCTGGGGCAATTGATCTCTAAAGAGGTACACTGCACCCAGGCTGCGGTGGGCCTCGGCGCTCTTGTCATCCAGTTGCACGGCTATCTGGGCCTCGGCGCTGGCCTCGTCTAGCCTGTCCAGGTCCAGATAGGCCTCGGCCAGGAAAGCTCGTGCGTCAGCGTGATTGGGGTCGAGGTCCACGGCTTTGCGGGCTGCTTCCAGGGCCTTGTCGAATTGTCCGTTCCAGTCGTAGGAACGGGCCAATTGGGCGAAAGCTTCGGCGCTGGTGGGATCCAACTCGCCGGCCACTTGGGCTTTGGCTATGGCCTTGTCGGACTGATAGTCCAGGTAGAGGGCCCGGGCCCAGCGAGCGTAGGCCAGGGCGTTGGTAGGGTCGGCTTGAGTGGCCTGTTCGTAAGCTTCTATGGCCTCCTTGAATTTGCTTTCCAAAACCAGTGCGTCACCCCGGGCGATAAGCTGACCTGGATCCACGGCGGGGGTTGCTTCTGGTGTAACGGGTAGGCTGGGGGTGACGACTGCCGCCGCTCCTCCCGGAGCCCACACTTTGAGGTTGTCGAAACTGATGTGAACACCGCCCTGGCTCAGCGTCCCGGCGAAGAGGCCGATGTCGCCGTGACTGTAAGAGCTATCACTGAAATCGGTGAGGTGACGGTCATTGACGTAGAGGCTGATTTGGGAACCCTGGCAGATCACCTTGAGGCGGTTTGTGGCCTGGCCCTTGTGGATGTAAGGTGAGGCGGTCCAGTCTACGAGAGTCACCCACCGGTACTCTGAGCGTTTGCTCAGGAGATAAAAGCCGTCGCCGGAAATGTCAAAACGGTAGAAGTGTTGGTCATCCTGAAAGCGGAAGAGTAAGCCGTAACCGTTGTCGTTGGGGCCGCTTACCTGCGTGGCTTCCACCTCAACCATGAAATCGGTAAAGTCCTGGCCGGCGGTGCTCCAGATGAATAGCTCGCTGGCGTTGACACTGATGTGGTATTGGCCGTTTTCGTATTTCTTGATGCTTTGGAGATCAGAGGCTTCGGCCCAGCCTCCTTCGGGGGTGCTGAAATCGTCCTGCCAGGCCAGGGGAAAATTCGGCGTAGGCAAGATGGGAGGAGTGGGCGTTGGCCGTTGCAGAAAGGCCAGACCACCTTTGCTGACCAGCAGCACCCCCAAGATTCCGACGAGGACTCCTATGATGACCAGAGCCGCACAGCCGATCAGAACCCAACTGGGTACTCCGCCTTGGCTTTGAGGGGTGGCCCCTCTGAGCGGTGTCGGGGCGATGGGCATGGCAGGGATGGTGGCCGGGGCAGCTTCCATGCGATAGCCGCAGTGGCCGCAGAAAACGGCCCCTGACTCTATGGGTTGGCCACAGCTCGGACATATACTTCCCGGCCGGGGTCGGGTAGCCCTCGGTGGCTCACCCGGCACCCATTGGCTACCATCATAGAAATACCATTTGCCTGACTGAATCCCGATCATCCAGTAGCGCCCCGAGTCGTCCTGAAACAGAAGCTTTCTCGCCTCGGCTTCAAATTCGGCTTGACTGATGGTGCCGGCCTTCAGCTTTGCCTCAAGCTCGTGAAATCGCCTCTCGATTTCCTCGACGTTCATCAGCCCTCCGGCTCATCCCAGGGAATCGAATTTCTGTCTACGTCATTATAGCACATAATTGACTTCCTTTCAATTTTCGGTCCTCCTGACTTTAGCTTCATCGCCAAGCTGGTGATTTGCTATCAGACATTGTTTAATCTATCACCGGATAGCCGAGGGCATTACCCTCGGCTATCCGCGGTTGGTACGTTTCCGGCTGAATTTGTAATCTGGCCGTCGGATGGCAAACCTGGCGGGAGGGGAACCGTGCCGGTTTTTCGCTTTCCTGGCTCTTTCGTGGTAAAATAGGTGTGTACAGCTATGAAGACTGCCGATTTCATTCAGCATCTCAAGAGCCAACGCTTTTACAAAGGTCAGATCGCTCACGTGGAGCGCATCCCGGCTCGTCGGGCTCGCTACGGGCGGCTCAAGAGCCCTCTGCCACCCTTGCTTCAGGATGCCCTCAAAAGGGTAGGGGTGGAAAAGCTCTACACCCATCAGGCTCAGGCTATCAACGCCGTGCGTGCGGGGCACAGTGTGGTGGTGGCCACCTCCACGGCCAGCGGCAAGACCCTCTGCTACAATCTGCCGGTGCTGGAGGCTATCATCACCGACTGGCGGGCCAAAGCCCTCTATCTTTTTCCTACCAAGGCTCTGGCTCAAGACCAACTCCGCTCCCTGCGTGAACTGACCGGCCGTGACCTGCGCGATGTCCGCTTTGGCACCTACGACGGCGACACGCCCCGCTCGGCCCGCGCCCGCCTGCGCAAGTCGGCCTCCATCATCTTGACCAACCCCGACATGCTCAGCCTGGGCATCTTGCCCAACCACACCCTGTGGGCCGGCTTTTTCAGGGACCTGAGGTTCGTGGTCATTGACGAGGCTCACGTCTACCGGGGGATTTTTGGCTCGCACGTGGCCTGTGTCATCCGTCGCCTGCGCCGCCTCTGTCGGCATTACGGCTCAAGTCCGCAGTTCATCTGCTGCTCGGCCACTATCGCCAACCCGGGCGAGCACGTGGAGAGGCTGACCGGGGTCTCGGTTCTCGTGATAGACGACGACGGCTCGCCCAGAGGCAGCAAGGACTTTGTCCTCTGGAACCCACCCTTTGTTGACCTGGCGCGCACTGCTCGTCGTAGTGCCAACTCGGAAGCGACCAACATCTTTGTGGAGATGGTCAAGCAGAAGATCCGCAACATCACTTTCACCAGAGCGCGCCGTGTAGCTGAGCTGATCCTCCTCTATGCCCGCCAAGCCCTGGCCGGGGAAGCGCCGCAGCTCGCCTCTCTGGTCAAGTCCTATCGGGCCGGTTATCTGCCCCAGGAGCGGCGCAAGATAGAGCAGGAGCTTTTCAGCGGACAGTTGCTGGGAGTGACAGCTACCAATGCTTTGGAGCTGGGAGTGGATGTGGGCAGTCTGGATGCCACGATATTGGTGGGCTATCCGGGCACTATCGCCAGCACCTGGCAACAGGCCGGGCGAGCCGGGCGCGGGGTGCGCCATTCGCTGGCGATTCTCATCGGCCTCGATAATCCCCTTGACCAGTTTTTCATGCGTCATCCCCAGGAGCTCTTTGGCCGCAGCCACGAGCACGCCCTCATTAATCCAGGCAACGTCCACATTCTGGAGAAGCACTTGCCTTGCGCCGCTCACGAGATGCCGCTGTCTAACCAGGGAGGCCCCAACAGCCTGGACGACGAGGCCCTTTTCGGGCCCGGCTTCGTCGAGGCTATGATCGGCCTGGAGCGCAAGGGCATCCTGGAATACCGCAACGGCCGCTGGTATTACAGGGGCTTTGGCTATCCTGCCGAAGAAGTCAACATTCGCTCTGTCAGCGGCGGCAGCGTCCGCCTCCTGAACGAAGCCGAGGGGTATCGTGCCCTGGAGGAAATTGAACTCACAACCGCTTTCTCCCGTGTCCATCCGGGGGCCATCTACCTGCACCAGGGTGAGTCTTACCTGGTTACCGACCTGGATTGGGAAATGGGCCTGGCCTATTTGCGCCCCGTTGAGGTCAACTACTACACTCTGCCCCGGGAGATAAACGACGTGAGCATTGTTCGCTCGCTGAGGCATCAGCAGTTGCCTGCTACCACGGCCTATCTGGGTCAGGTGCGGGTCACTGAGCAGGTGATTGGTTACAAGCGAGTGCAGCAGTTCACCGAAACGACGCTGGGCGTGGAGTATCTGGACCTGCCGGCTCAGTCCTTCGAGACGGTGGCCCTCTGGTTCGACGTCCCCTCTGAAATCGCACAACGGGTGGTCCACCGTCGGCTGGATTTTCACGGTGGGTTGCACGCCGTGGAACACGCGGCCATCGGTATTTTGCCGCTTTTCGCCATGTGCGACCGCCTGGACATCGGCGGCCTTTCCACGCCCAGCCACCCCGACACCGGCCAAGCCCAGATTTTCATCTACGACGCCTTCCCTGGAGGGGTGGGCATTGCCGAGAAGGGGTTTGAGCTTTTGGCCGAGCTGTGGAAGGCGACGTTGGAGGCTATCAGCGAGTGCCCTTGTGAGTCCGGCTGTCCCTCCTGCATCCAGAGCCCCAAGTGTGGCAACAACAATGAGCCGCTGGACAAAGAAGCGGCCATCCTCATTCTGCGTGAGTTGCTGGGTCTCTCAACAAGTTCGGCAAAATATAGTCTTGTGGTATAATATTAATCGAAGCTCTACGCTA
>JAOZOT010000249.1:0-1411 GCA_029933115.1 Anaerolineae bacterium
TTCGGCGATGAAGGACTGAATCGGCGAGAAGGTGAAGATGAGGATAGCGTCGGTCATAGGGTCACCTCCCGTCGTACTTCAAAGGTCCTGATGAAATCTTGGATGACTGTGTAATCGGTCGGCGGAGGCGCCTTCCATTTGCGGGTCTGCAACTGTAACTGCTTGCCATTCTCCAGGAAACGGGATTTGAATAGGGTGAGCACCCCCACATACCTACCTGTCATTAGGCGCGTGATCCGAATTCGCAGCGGTGAGGCACGCCGATCTCCTTGCTCCGGCACGATCACATCGCTCGGGCCGCCTTCTGAGTATCGGAACGGGATAGGCAGGCCAAATGCTGCTCGTCGGAGCTGTGGAGTTGGTCCATTGCTTTCAAGCCAGGCCAGCACCTCATCGTGATCGGCGCGCCCGAGGGGAGAGCGATGGCTGCGATAGTCTCTCAGTTTGGCACCCATACCCTCTAAAGCTTCCATAGCTGTTTCCCAGCCGTTCGACGGGCTGCTGACCACCCATATCTCAACCATCCCTGGCGCGAGAATGTCGTAGTCAGACATATTGACAAAAGTTCGCCAGGTCTCCACACCACTCGCCAGGGACAGACATTGACGAATCCCGGAAGAAAGGTACCTCTGTAGCTCATCTATCGTGCGGCAACGCTCGAACGCGAGGCCATGAATTGGCCCTGATCGCACGATCTCCAGTGAACCCGCTCCCCGATTGGCACGAGATCCCAGACCGCCCAAATTGGCAAGGAGCCAAAGCGCTGCTGATGCCTTTGCTAAAGCATCGTCACCTTGTGCAGTTCGTGACCGTAACCGAATTCTGAATCGGGTCCCAGGCTGGATGTATTTGCGATCCGGCTGATATCGAGAGGTACCCGGACGGCCGCTGGCCGCCATAGACCACAGCAAGTAGTCTTTACCGGTTGGCAGAAAGTCACCTTCCGGTGTGCGAATGGCCCGATCTTTGCGAAAGGTCTCAATTTCGGGCGGCCGGTCCGCATGGACCAGAACCGCAACGGCAGAGCCTTTTTCGGTTGTCCCGAAGACGTCGGCTTCAAGTTGTTTCAGTGTCTTCAGATGTTCCTCCTCGGTGGCTGAAGCGAGCAAGGTAGATCCACCGAGGATAGCGCGATACCAGTAACGCATTGCCCCGCGAATGGACGGCGCCCTCAACTCTGGGCGTACACGGGTCTCAGCACCGCCCAAGAACAGGGGGGTGAGGACATCACAGTCAAAGTCAAGGTGGTTCATACCATCTCCTCCAACGTTCTTTTCAATGTTCGCTTAACAAGCCTTCGTGTTGCAAAGGCCGCTTTTATGAGAACTTGAACATATCGTTCTATATCAGGGGGCGTTTCGTTATACCTCAGGTTGCCAGGGAATTTGTGAGCCATAATTTCCGGTGCAAT
>JAOZOT010000249.1:1511-5599 GCA_029933115.1 Anaerolineae bacterium
TTGCCAGGGAATTTGTGAGCCATAATTTCCGGTGCAATCTCCTCGATCTGGCTCCGAATGTCTCCGAATACTGGTTCCGCTTCCTCCACTGCCTCAAACCGACGATAGAGGTCATGTGTTTTAGTGGAGATATGGATGCCTCTCACCGCTATAAGCAACTTGAGCCATTTCTCAAGGGCCTGATGCAGCAAATAACATACAGTCACCAGGGGCAGATAACCACAAGCGCCCTGACGATGCAGAGCCAAAGCGCACAAGAGGTCTTCCTCTGCTCGCTCGATCAATGGTTGCTGCGAACTTGTTTCTTTTGGTAACCTGTAGACCCGCAATACTGAACTCAGGCTGCTGCTACGGTCATTGTTCGTCATAGACTCTTTGGCCGCCTTTGTTTCTATGACAGTTTCCTATCGTGTGACGGAGTTATCTCCCAGTGCTAGCCAATACCATAGCGCGCCGCGGAACGACGATGCCCGCAGTTCGGGCTCTCCCCGCAGTTCCGCCCCTCCCCACCACCACCGGCGTCACCGTCTCCAACGTCACTCGTAGTTCGCGCATAGTCTCACCTCCAGCTTATAGTATACCACCCAACCGACCGCCTGACAATGGCGGGCCTTTCCAAAAATCTTGTAACTCCTTCTAATCTGTGCTATACTGCTTGTTGAAAATACCGCCCGAACTTCTCCCGCAGAAAATAGTAGGCCAGGCGGGCGTCCGGCGGCAGGCCCCAGGCGTTGCGGCAGTGATCCAGAATCCTGGTCTTGTGCGCATGCACCGTGCGCACCGTCACACACAGCGTCTCGGCCACCTCCTGGGGATTCTGCCCGGCGGCAAAGGCCCGCAGCGTCTCCAGTTCGCGCGGGGTGAGCTGCGCCACCACCCGACGACAACGCTCCCGCTCGGCCTCGTCCAGCCAATAAGTCTGAGCGGCCACCACCTCCTGCGGCGAAGCGCCGGCCAGCGCCCGCAGCGCGGGGAAATACGCCCCCCACGGGGCCAGCGGCACCTCGATCAGGCGCACCTGCCCCTCCTGAGTAGCGTGCATAATGGCGCCGTCACGGGCGCGCGCCAGAAATTCCGGCTCGGTGTACATATGCCACAGATGATCGTTGTGATCGAAATGCAGCAACGCCGTGCTCACCGCCAGCAGAGCCAAGATACGCCGGCCGCCGGAAATACAAACGTGCAGATGACGACCCTCCGCCTTCAGACCGGCGATCAGCTCGTATATCATCAACCAGGCCGCGTTGGCCTCTGCCTCGCCCCGAATGTCCTCCAGCCGGCCGCCGGCATGACGGAGGGGAACAAAACGCAGACGGCAGGGCCGACCGGCGTAGGTGTCGCCGGTAAATTCGGCGGCCAGCCTGGCCAGCGCCCGCTCTGTGCGCCCGGCGTCCCGGGGCGTCAAATGGAGTACAATCACCTCGGCGATGCGCACCTCCCTGGCCAGCAGCCCGTCCAGGGCAAAAGTAACGACCTGGGGCTGCCCCCCAATCGTTGCGATCACCGTCCCACCTTCAGATTCGAACATCGTCCCTACTCCTGACCGATACCATCCACACGAGGTTGACTGAAATGGAATCCTTTCCCGCTATCTTTATCGGCGGTCCGCCGCACAGCGGCAAATCGGTGCTGACCTATAACCTCACCCGCGCCTTGCGTCAGCGGAGCGTGCAGCATTACGTCCTTCGCGCTGCCCCCGACGGAGAGGGAGACTGGGCCAACGAAGCCGAGCAGGCCCTCGTGCGCACCCTGCGGGTCAAAGGCGACTTTACCCCGGCCTTCACCGACTTCATTTGCCGAAGCCTGACCACCCGCCACCTGCCCCTCATCGTGGACGTCGGCGGTCGCCCCACCCCCTACCAGGAACGCATCTTCGACCTCTGCACCCACGCCGTTCTCCTGGCGCCCGACGAGGACTCGCTGGCCGACTGGCGCGCCATCGCCGCCCGTCACGGCGTGCCGGTCGTGGCCGAATTGATCTCCCGGCTGCACGGGGACCAATCCATCAGCGCCACCCAGCCCATCCTGAGGGGAGTCATCACCGGCCTGGAATGGGACACCACCATCGCCGGCCCCGTCTTTGACGCTTTGGTAGACTGTCTGGCCAGCCTCCTGTACCTCAATCCCGACCAATTGTATCGCCTTCACGAAAGGGATTGTCCCACCGAAACCGTCATCCGCCTGGACCGCCTGGGGCGTACTCTGGGCGCTTTGGCCGAGGGCGGCGAGATACGTTGGCAACCACACCACCTGCCCCAGGTGCTCGACTACCTGCCCGAACAAGTCCCCCTGGGCCTCTATGGTCGCGCCCCCAACTGGCTCTACGCTGCTGTCGCCCGGCTGGCCTACCCGGCGGATTTCCACCAGTTCGACGTCCGCCTGGGATGGGTGAGACCCCCGACCCTGCGCCTGAGCCCGCCTGCCACCGATGCCTCCCTCCAGGCCCATCTCATCTCCTACAGCGATCACACCCGGCTGGAGTTCACCATCCCCAAAGCCTATCTGGACTACGACGACGCCCACGAAGTGGCCGTGCCGCCGGTCCCCGCCGACAAGGGAGCGGTCCTCAGCGGCAAGCTGCCCCTTTGGCTGTGGACTGCCCTGGGCCTGGCCTACGCTCCCCTCGTCCCTTGGCTGGCCGTCTACCAGCCTCAGCAGGAAACTCAGGCCGTTGTAGTGAGCTCCCGCACTCCGGCGCTATCACCAGGTCACCTGGTGGTCTCCCCTCCGAAATCAGAGACAGACGGTGTGGAGTAGATGATTTCAGTATATCATAAATGTTAGAACCTGGCAATTCCTGCTCGTCTTTCTCTATAAACCTGGCTCAGGGTTTCACCCCTTTGCCTGTCTTGATCTGCTGAATGACGAAGCAGATAGCCGGGGTGAGGACTTGATATAACCCAGGCGCTGTCCAACCGGCCGAGGGAGTCGGAAGCGCGTAGCCACCCATAGGTAGGCGAAGGCATTGCCTTCGCCTGGCCTATTCCCGTATCCCGGCTTGAGGAACGAGATTCTTCGCCCACTCCGCTCGCTCAGAATGACGTTAACCTTGTCGGTTTGAGGGAGTTTCACTAGACTTTTCGGCGACAATCTTGTATAATAACCCTCAGCCGAGGGTTCGCTGAATATTGCCGGCACAGAAAGGAGGCTTGGCTCAATGAGCACTAGAATCTGTTGTGTCTGTCACATCCAAGTGGGAGACGAAGCCAAGATGCTGGGAGGACGATGTTATTGCGACGAACACTACGCCAAGGTGACCCGAGATCGCCGTGGCCTTTGGCAGGCCGGGCTCATCGAAGTGGTAGCCCTGGTGGCCTTTGTGGCCCTGGTGGCCTTGATCGCCTCACGCCTGCCCCCTACTTTGGAGGGCACGCCCCTGATCCTGGCCGGTATCATCCTGGCCGTGATCCCGGCCTTGATCTGGCTGGTCTTCTTCTACCAGCAGGACCGCCTGGAACCCGAGCCCAAACGCTATGTGATAGGCGTCTTCATCCTGGGAGCACTGCTCGCCAGCGCGGTGGCCTTGCCCGTCATCGAAGACCTCTTCCAGGTGCGAGACTGGCTTTACAGAAGCACCTGGGTGTACATCCTGGGCTCCATTCTCATCATCGGCTTTATAGAAGAGTTCCTCAAATATGCTGCTGTGCGCTACACCGTCTATCCCAGCACCGAATTTGACGAACGCGTGGACGGTGTGGTCTACGCCACGGCTGCCGGCCTGGGCTTTGCCACCATGCTCAACTTCCATTACGTGGTGGATAACAACGGCGTGGCCTTGGGCGTGGGAGCTATCCGCATCGCCATCGTCGCTCTGGCCCACGCCAGCTTTGCCGGCGTGATGGGTTATTTCCTGGGCCAGGCCAAGTTCGAGGACAAAGGCCCCTGGTATCTGCCGGCCGGCCTGACCTTGGTCGCCGTCCTCAACGGGCTTTTCTTCTACGTGCAGGACGTGGCCACCAGACGGGGCATCGAGTTTAACCCCTGGAACGGTATGATTGCGGCGGTCGTCATTGCCCTGGCCACCTTTGCCGCCGTCTTCTTCCTGATACGCAGCGCCAATCGAGAGACTTTGGCCGAGGGGGCCTGAC
>JAOZOT010000773.1 GCA_029933115.1 Anaerolineae bacterium
GCGATGTCCCTGATAGTCAGGAGGGGGAGACCGCCCAGGTCACCGATGCTGACCTCCGAGGCCATGATCTGGAAGACGTCGGGGAACACCTTGATGCTCACTTTCTCCCGCTCACAGCGAGAGATGACGGTCAGAATCTCCTGATGAGAAGCCTCTGGCAGGCCTATGATGACCTCATCAATCTCGTAGGCGTCAATGACGGAGGGGATGTCGTCAACGTTGCCGAGGACAGGGACATCCAGCACTTCCCGATGGGCAGAAGCACCGTCAATGAAACCCACCACTTCGTAGCCCAGTCTCGGAGAGTGGCGGATTTTGTGCAGGATGATCTGCCCTACCTCGCCTGTGCCGACGATGAGTACCCTATCTGTGCCCACACCCCGTGAGCGCAGGCTAAGGCGGAGGGTATTGTGGAGGACGCGCCCCAGGAAAACGAGGACGATTGTTAGAAGCCAGGCGTAAACGACCATGCCGCGCGAATAGTCCAATTCAAGAGGACTGTTCTTGAACAGCAGAGAGATGAAAGCGATGGACATGATGTTGCCGATGGAAGAGGCAGCGAAGATGATGGATAATTCATCCAGGCGGGAGATACCTCGCTTCAGATGATACAGCCTGGAGAAGAAAAAGACCATCAGCATGGTCAACACCTGGACAGCCATCATGCCCAGGTAGCTGCGGAAAGGCTGAATGTTGACAGGGGGCGAGGGAATATTGATCCACAAACGTAGCCGGTAGGCCAGGAAGAAAGCGAGGGCTGTCATCAGCCCATCAATGGCCACCAGAGAGACGGCGAGAAGCAAGTTTATCTTCCGCTTCATCTCACAGCCTCCGTAATAACGACTTTTAGTCGTTGCCAAAGCAGGCAGAGCTTTCTCTCAGCGCAGGGGTGTGTTGTCGGGCGGTTTCCCCGGAAGGGCTTTTAGAGCCGCAGAGCAGGTGGTTGGACAGCATGGCCAGCCCTCCCCGCAGGGCAATGCCGCCCAGGATCAACCAGTGCAGCCAGAAGGGCGTCGTAGCTGCGTAGTGCTTACGATAGAAGATGTGCATGGCGCGATAGAACTCGTAGCTGGCCTTGCGGCTGTGCCGGCTGGCTGCTCGCTTGTAATGTAAAACCGTTACTTGAGGGTTATAATAGACTTTCCAACCCGCTTTTTTGATCCGATAAGCCCAATCCAGGTCCTCACCATACATAAAAAAGCTCTCGTCCAAAAGCCCGACCTGCTTCAGAGCCTCAGCCCGAACCAGCATAAAGGCTCCCACCACCGAGTCTACTTCGGTCACTTCATCGGGGTCGAGGTAGGTCAGATTATAGCGCCCGAAACGCCTGCTTCTGGGGAAAAGCTTGCTCAGGCCGATCATACGGTAAAAAGATACCTCTGGCGAAGGGAAGCTGCGCCGGCAGGCCAGATCGAGGCTGCCATC
>JAOZOT010000250.1 GCA_029933115.1 Anaerolineae bacterium
GCCAGTTGGGTCTTGCCCACCCCGCCCAGGCCGTGGATGGCCACCGGCCGCCCCGAACTCAGCGCGGCGCGCAGGTCGGCCAGCAGCTTCTCCCGCCCGGTGAAGTTGGGGTTGCGGCGGTGGGGGACGTTCCATATCGGCGGTAAGCCTGGCACCCTGTCTGGGCTCACCGCTTTGGTGCCGGTGGAAGGCGGTGAGCCGGCTAAGGGTGGACCAGCTCCTCGACTGCCGCCCGGATGCCCTGGGCCACGTCCAGAAACGCCTCGTCGAGATTGGGCCAGGAGGTCACCGGCCTGGCGTCGGTGGGCAGGGCCTGGAGCTTGCCGAAGGGTGCGCCCTTCCAGTCAACCGGGCGCAGGATGACGGGGATGACGCGGGCCTCTCCGGCGTCGTGCCGCTCCAGGGCTCGCTTCATCTCGACGTCGTAGCAATAGTCCGAAGCCAAAAAGTCCGCGCTGATGAGCAGCAAAATGACGCCGGCCGTGTTGAGGTGTGTATCAATCTCGCCCTCCCATTCCTTGCCCGCGCCAATCCTGCGGTCGTGCCAGTCCTGGATCACGCCCTGGCGTTTCAGAATGCTGAGGTGCTTCAACAACTCACCGCACAGGTCCTCGTCCTTGTGAGAGTAGGAGAAAAAGACTTCGATAGGGTTTGGTGTTGCAGACATGGGCATCTTCCTTTCGCCAATTCGCGTTGGGGTGACACGGCACACGGGCTTGTAGTAGCCGTGCTTTCCACAGCAGGTTACAGGGTGTGGAAACCTCGATTACCCGTCCACCTATGAGAATGCCTTCTGGGGATAGCCACAGGCAGTGTCTGCGGCTATCCCAAGTCCATAGTGTCCGGCGATCCCGCCCTCGCCCGGTAGTCAGACCGAGAGAGCCAATTGCTGACTTGATTCGCAGCAGGCACTTTGGCGCCCCAAAGTGCCTGCTACAAACCGGTTTTCCCAACTACTGATTATATCACACCTGGGCCTTGAGAACAAAGTTGAAAGAAGGGAAATTACGAATGGAGGCTCAGCAGAGCGCAATTGAGGTTCGTAGTGCGCACTTCAGTGCGTTTTTGAGGCACCGGAGCGCCCGCTAGAGCAAGAGTTGCGCTCTACTGAGGCTGCGCTTTCAGCGGGGTCTATACGGCAAGCCGAAGGGGACGTTCATCCCATCTCGAACCCGGTGAGGGTGTGAAAGGTGGGGCGGAGGGTGGTATACAGGTCGTGGTACATCGCGTAAATCTGCCGATACGAGGCCACACGTTGGGGGTCTGGCCGAATGTGCTCTGTCACCTTTACGGCGGCCGCGCAGGCCGTCTCTGCATCAGGCCAGAGGCCCACCCCGACCCCGGCCAACAGCGCTGCACCGTAGGCAGCGCCCTCGGTGGTGTTGACGGTGACCAGCTCGCAGTCCAGCACGTCGGCCAAGATCTGACGCCATAGCGGGCTCTTGGCCCCGCCGCCTGAGACACGGACCTGGGTGATAGGTTCCAATCCTGCCGCTCGCAGCAGTTCCAGGTTGTCGCGCAGGCCGAAGGCTACGCCCTCCAGCACGGCGCGGGTCAAATGGGCCATCGTATGCCGGACCGTCAGGCCGATGAACGCCCCCCGTGCCATCGGATCGGGATAGGGCGTGCGCTCCCCGGTGAGGTAGGGGAGGAAAAGCAACCCTTCTGACCCCGGTGGTGTGTCGGCCGCCGGGGCCAGCAACTCTTCGTAGGATGACTTTGGAGACAGAGCGTCGTGGTACCAGCGCAGGGCGCCTGCGGCCGAGAGCATGACCCCCATTAGATGCCAGCGGCCAGGCACAGCGTGGCAAAAGGAGTGCAGGCGGCCTTCGGGTTCGATGAAAGGCTCGCCTGTGGGGGCAAAGACCACCCCTGAGGTGCCCAGGGTGAGGGCCACGATGCCAGGCGAGACCGCCCCTACGCCCACCGCCTGGGCTGCCTGATCACCCCCGCCACCCACCACAGGCACGCCTGCTTCAAGCCCGGTGGCCCGGGCTGCCGCCTCACCAATCGTGCCGGTTACCTGGGTGCCCTCGTGGCACGGGGGTAACCACTCGGCAGGGACCCCCATGACTTTGAGCATCTCGTCCGACCAGCGGCGGGCCTTCACATTGAACAGCAGGGTGCCAGACGCACCGGCCATATCGGTGGCATAGAGCCCCGTCAGCTTGTAGCGGATATAGTCCTTGGGCAGTAGAATCTGCCCCACACGGGCGTAGATTTCAGGTTCGTGCTCGCGGACCCAGAGGAGCTTGGGGGCGGTGAAGCCGGGCAAAGCCGGGTTGCCCGTCCACTCCAAAAGGCGTTGCAAGCCGACTGTCTGAGTGAGCCACTCGCACTGAGGGCCGGTGCGCTGGTCATTCCAGAGGATGGCAGGCCGTAGCACTCTGCCGCGCTTGTCCAGCAGCACAAGCCCGTGCATCTGCCCGGTGAGTCCCACACCTGACACATCGCCGCCCTCAATGCCGGCCTCGGCCAGGGCCTGACGGATGCTCCGACAGACGCTTTGCCACCACGCGGCCGGATCCTGCTCTGACCAGAGAGGGCGCGGGGTGAGGAGTGGGTATCCGCTCACTGCACCGGCCGCCACCCGTCCGTTTTCGTCAACGAGAAGGGCCTTGGCGCCGGTGGTGCTGACATCAATGCCCAGAAGGTAGGTCATGATACTCCTCCGCCAGCGAGGGCTCAATCAGCCTGCATCCATCGGCAACTCAGGAAGCGGCGCGAGGCGCTCAGGGAAACGCGCCCGCTGACGGACGAGGTAAGCCTCAAGCCAGCCCGGCGCCTTATCCGGATGCTCGGTCGCCCAGATGATCCGCTCGTGATCGAGGGCGTTGATGCGGTCGTTGGCGGCACGCAGAGCGTCCATGCTGTTCCTCAGAGCCTGCTCCACCGGCATTCGCTCCGGGTTGACGTCAATGCCAAAGTAGCCCTGGTAGCCATACATCTTCAGCACGTAGAGGGCAGCTTCGGTAGCTTCGGGGGAGAGGACGCCCACGTTGAGATCCTGGTCATAGTTGCCCAGGGGTTGGGAGTTCCAGTGGATATGGGCCAGGCGGCCATACTCCAGCACCAGGCTGAAGGCATACGGCAGGTCTTCGTAGGCCATCAGCATGTGGCCCACCTCCGGGTTCATGGCCACGAGGGCGTGGCCCTCGTCGAGCAGCCTGCGGTTCTCAGGGTGCGCAAGCTGCGCCTCGACTTTTTGAGCCAGGAGAAGCCCTTCGGGGGTAGTGCCATAGTAAATGTGGCCTCGCGGCTCGTAGGGTTTGGGTTCGAAAGCGACGCGCACACCGGGCACTGCGTCCATCGCTTCGGCCAGGCCGGCAGCGAAGCGGTCGCGGGCCGCAACCAGGTCCACGCCAAAGGCGTTCTCGTAGCCGTCAATGCCGGGCCACACCACCACAAAGTCGGTGTCCAGTTCCTTGCTCAGCTCGAACGTGCGCTTGGTCCGCTCGATGGCTGCTCTGCGGGGGCCGTCAAGCGGATTGGAGAGCGAGCCCCACTCGAACTGCTCGTCCCAGAACAGCAAAGGGACGATTGTGACAAGCCTTATCTTGGTATCAGCCGCAAACTGCTGCCACAGGCTGAGGTTATCCTCGTTGATCTCATTGGGGTAATGAGCCTCCAGCCCCGCCAGTCCGTAGTCGGCCAGCCCGGCGGCGAGTTCCAGTCTTTGCTCGATGTTGAGTTCGGGCTTGTACCGGGCGTGAAACCGGCTGAAGGGAGGCGAGAAGAACCAGACGCCCGCCGAGAACTTGAGTTCCAGGTCGAACGAATTCAAGTGTTCGAGCATCTCCTCGGGTGTACGCCGCGTGGCTTGAGGACGCAGATCAAAAAGTCCCATCTCAGTCTCTCCTCTCTCGCAAATTAAGGTGACCGGCCTGCGCGTCACAGGCTACCGAGAGCAATTTCCAGCCGCCTGCGGTGAACCGGAAAGCGCGCCACAACCGCCACTGAGCCCACCCGGCACGGGCGTCCCCCGGTATCCAGCGCCAGGGCCAACTGATTACGCTCTCTCAGCCAGGGCGCGGGCAGGTGAAACACGGTCTGCGGGCCGGCAGGGTTATACCGCCCCACCAGGTGCCCGTTCAGATACACCAAAGCCTTGCCGTTCAACCCATCCAGGGCCAGACCCGCCGGGATTTCCCAGTCTGCCGGCGGGGCCCAATCGAACTTTTTACGCAGCCACCACACTCCTGCGGCCGCCTCCTCCGTCACGATGGAGCCCGGGATTGAGACCTCTGACCAGGCCGTATCGTCGTAATCCGGCTGCGCCATCCCCTCCCGTTGACCTTCCAGTTGATCACGGATCAGCCAGGGCTCTTTGAGCAGGTCATCTGCGGCGCAGAGTCGCACATACCGGTAGAAGCCTTTGCGGCCCACCCACTTGCCAAGCACGCAGCAAGCCAGCGTCACCTCCTGACCGGGTCGGACGTGGCCGGTGAGATCAAGGCCAAACTCACCCCGGCCCTGCCGCCTGAACATGGTGATCTTGCCCGCCAGTTCGCCGTCAACGTAGACCCAGGTAGTATCCTGAGCGCGCCCCACCTCCAGCCAGATCTTCTTGCCGTCCCACTCCGCGGGCACTGTGACCCTGGTGCGATACCACAGAAAGTGCTTGGCCCGCCAGCGCCCGTGAATCTGGCTGTCCCAGCCTGGTTCGATCCGGCAGTCGTCCCAGTCAGCGTCGTCATACTCCGGCAGGGCCTGCGGAGGAGGAGCTCTCAGGCTGAATTCTTCGCAGCGCGGCATCTCGCGCCGCTTCCACCAGGTCAGGGGGATGCTCTCTCGCTCACGGTAGAGCAGGACCGGCCCAATCAGGCCGGTATGGTCATCTCCCGCCACCCAGGCATCCCGGCCCTGGACCTCGACACAAATCAGGAGGGTGTTCGGTGCGCCGGGTTGCACCAATTGGGACACCTCCAGCTCCAGGTGTTGGTGCCCACTGCCGGCGCACCGGCCGTTGACGTAGACGGTCGCATCGTCCTGGTAGCGGGTCAGCAGCAAATGCAGCGGGCCCTCACCGCTCGGCGCGCGGAAGGTTGTCCCGTACCACAGGTAGCCGTTGTGGTAATAGCCTGATTGCTCGGCCGAAGCCCAGGGTTGATAAGGTCTCCAGGCTGGGTCGTCCAGGGATGGGAGGGATTCGCGTTTCAGCTTCCAGATTCCTCCGAGGTCCTGGTCCACCGCCGGCGCGGCCGGTTCAGACCAGCCGAAGCGGGCCAAACCACCGGCCGGATCATAACTGAAGGGGATCTCCTCCCCGTCCAGCAGCACCTGTCGCGGCGCCTGCGAGCAGGGGAACTCGACCTCCACCCCTGCCTCCGGTTCCACGTCCACCTCGGCCACGATGCGCCCGTCCGTCACCTCCGCAGCGCGTAAAAGGTAGAGGTTTGAGATCAGCGGCAGCGAGCCGTCTTCCAATGGCACTTCCCAGGTGCGGCCGGCTTTGTCCGGCGTGGTGAGAATCAGCGTCACCGGTCGCTCCCCACGGACGCGCACCACCTGCGTTGCTTCTCGATGGGTAAAGTTGAGGCACAGCCGGCCACCGTCGAGCCACTCGTAACGGGCCGGTCCGCAAATGTCCA
>JAOZOT010000251.1:0-2839 GCA_029933115.1 Anaerolineae bacterium
TTCATCAGCAACCCCGATCTGATTGAACCGGGTTGGAAGCTGTGGATTCCCAGTGCTGAGGAAGCGGCCAAGCTGATGGAAGAATTCACGCCGGTGAGTGGAGGTACCCTGGTGGTGGGCCTGGCCACCGAGTCCATTGACACCCTCGACCCGGCCGACTACCGCGACCGACCTACCGAGACCGTGCTGCGCAATATGTTTGATGGCTTGGTCACCCGCACCACCACCAACAAAGTGGTGCCAGAAATAGCCGAGTCGTGGGAGTGGGTGGATAGCAAGACCTTGGAGTTCAAGCTGAAGAAGGGTGTCACTTTCCACAACGGCGAGCCGCTGACAGCCGAAGACGTCAAGTTCACCTTTGACCGGACCATCACCGAGAACGCTATCGAGTACCCGGAGCCTCATACCGCTGCTCGCAAGGGGCTGATTGCTCCGCTGGAAGAGGTGGAGATCGTAGACGATTACACCGTGCGCTTCCATTTCTCCAACCCCTGGCCGGTGGCCCTGCAGATGCTCTGTCACCATCAGATTGTGCCCAAAGACTACTTCGAGCAGGTGGGCACCGAGGGCTTCCTGAAACACCCCATCGGAGCCGGGCCATTCAAGTTTGTCGAGGGCAAGCTGGACGATCAGATCGTGATGGAGCGTTACGATGGCTACTACGGTGGCTCCAAAGCCCTGCCGCCCGTTGGTCTGCCTTATCTGAAGCGGGTCATCTTCCGCATGATCCCCGAGACCTCCACCCGGGTGGCCGCCCTCCAGGCCGGTGAGGTGCACATCATCCAGGAGGTTCCAGCGCAAATGTATGATACCCTTCAAGCTGACCCCAACATTGTGGTCAAAACCTGCGCCGGCACGCGGCCGTTCTGGATGGAAATGAACGTGCACAAGCCGCCCTTCGACGACGTTCGGGTGCGGCAGGCGATGAACTATGCCGTGGACCCTCAGGTCATCGTGGACACGGTGCTGGGTGGGCGGGGTATTGTCTTGCCTGGCCCGCTGTCGCCCTACAACAATTTTGCCGACCACTCTTTGCAGCCCTACGGCTACGACCCCGAAAAAGCCAAGGCCCTGCTGGCCGAGGCCGGTTACAAACCCGAGGACATTTCCTTTGTCATTGACGCAAAGGAGGCGTACAAAGAGAGGGCCGAGGCGCTGGCCGGGCAGTTCCAGAAGCTGGGCATTGATGCCACCGTGCGGCTCTGGGACTATAGCGTGCTGAAGCCGTTGGCGCGTGACGGCGAGCGTATGGCCGTCGCCGGTGATTGGGGCGATTCAGCCTTCGATCCGGTGGGGCACTTTGAGGCCAAGTGGCACACCTGGGATCCGGAGGGCAAGGTCAACGGCCGAGGCAATTACTCCACCTACTCCAATCCCCGGGTGGATGAACTGATCGAGATGGGCGAGGTCGAGGCCGATGTGGCCAAGCGCCACGAGATCTACAACGAAGCCCAGCGCATCATCTACGAGGAAGCGCCGGCCGTGTTCCTCTTCCTGCCCGAAGAGATCGAAGCCTGCTCGGTCAAGGTGCGCAACTGGGCACCCAGCCCCGACAGCCGCATCAACCTGCACGACGTGTGGCTGAAGCCGTAAGGTTGGTGAAAGAATAGCCCTCGCCCTCGCCGGCCCTTCGCGTAGTCCATCACGAATGAACGCAGACGAAGGGCTCTGGGTGAGCCTGCAATCCGGTGCTGCTCTGGCTGGATTACAAATCCAGCCAGAGCAGGGGTCGAGAGCCCTTGGAAACCAGACAATTCATGTCAGGGAATCAGAGATCAGGAGTGTTCCTGATTTCCTGATTCCCTGTTTTTCTGACTCTGATTCCTGGAGTTACACTCATGCGTGCTATCAAAGTTTTGGAACGTATTCTGGCCACTATCCCCATCATGCTCGGTGTGGCCGTCATAGTCTTCATTTTCATGCGCCTGACCCCTGGTGATCCGGTGGACATCATGATGGGCGACTCTGGTTACGTCTCTGCTGACGAGATAGAGAACCTGCGTCGAGAGTTCCACCTGGATAAGCCCCTTCTCTTGAACCTGCGGGGGGGAAACCCGTTCGATAGCCAGCTCTTTATCTACTTGGGCGGTGTGGTGCGCGGAGACCTGGGCAATTCGTACATCAAGCGCAAGCCCGTCCGTGAGCTGATCGGCGAGCACCTGCCGGCTACCATCGAACTGGCGCTGGGTGCTCTGCTCTTCGGCCTGGCAATCGCTATCCCCATCGGGGTCATTTCCGCTGTCAAGCAGTATTCCATCGTTGATCGCCTCAGTATGGCCGGAGCTTTTCTGGGCATCTCTATGCCTGCTTTCTGGCTGGGTATTGTCATGATTCTCCTCTTCTCTGTGCGCCTCAAATGGCTGCCGGTCTCCGGTCGCATTGACTACGACGCAGAGCTGGTGGAGGTTACCGGTCTCTATGTGTTGGACAGCATCATTACCGGCAACAAAGCGGCCCTGATCAGTAGCCTCCGCCACCTCGTCTTGCCCTCCGTCACCCTGGGAGCGGCTTTGGCGGCCATCGTGGCTCGCGTCCTGCGCTCCAGCATGTTGGAAGTGCTGCGTCAGGATTACATCACCTTGGCCCGGGCCAAGGGCCAGCTGGAGTTTCTGGTGGTGGTGAAGCACGCCCTGCGCAACGCTTTGATCCCGACGGTCACTGTCGTGGGCCTCCAGGTGGGGGTTCTGCTGGGGGGCAACATGATCGTGGAAACGGTCTTTGCCTGGCCGGGGCTAGGGCGGGTGGTGGTGAACGCTATCTTTAACCGCGACTTTCCCCTGGTGCAAGGAGCGGTGATGGTCTACGCTTTTACCTTTGTCATAGCCAATTTGATCGTGGA
>JAOZOT010000251.1:2939-5566 GCA_029933115.1 Anaerolineae bacterium
CGCTTCTGGTATCCTCTGATCATTCGCTTCAGAACCATGCGCCGCGACCTGCTCAATTTCCTGAAAGAGTTGTTGCGGCATCCTACGGCGGTGCTGGGGGCGGTGGTGATCCTGGCCTACGTTCTGGCTGCCATCTTTGCTCCCCATCTCACTACCCATGATCCCACCAGAGGCGATCTGAGTATGAGGCTTATCCCCCCGGCCTGGCAACGGCAGGCTGAGGAGGGAGAGCCGACGTTTTTGCTGGGAACTGACGCTCAGGGCAGGGACCTCCTGACACGCATCATCTACGGGGCGCGCATCTCCTTGTGGGTTGGCATTCTGTCGGTAGGTATCTCGGTGTTGGTGGGCGCTACCCTGGGTTGCATCACCGGCTACTTTCGCGGCCGGATAGACCAGGTCGTCTCTCGCTTCGCCGACCTGCTGCTGGCTTTTCCCTTCCTGATCTTTGCTATAGGGGTGATGGCTTTTCTGGGGCCGGGGTTCGTCAACCTGATCGCTGCCCTCACCTTCAAAGGATGGGTGGAGTTCTTCCGCCTGGTGCGCGGAGAGATGATGGCTGAGAAGACCAAGGAATACGTGGAAGCGGCCAAAGTGATGGGCCTATCGAGTTTCGCCATCATCGTGAGCGAGATTCTCCCCAATATTTTCCACTCTGTCCTGGTTCTCGGTACCCTGCGCATGGGTTTTATGATCATCATGGAAGCCAGCTTGAGTTTCCTGGGCCTGGGCATTCAGCCGCCTACGCCGGCCTGGGGCTCTATGGTCGCCGATGGTCGAGACCACTTGATAACCTCCTGGTGGGTATCCACCCTGCCGGGGATGGCCATCCTGATTTTGGTGCTGGCTATCAACCTGTTCGGCGAGGGGCTGCGCGACATCCTCGACCCTCGGCTCAAGATCGAGTGAGACGCACTCAGATGTTCGTAGTGACGACGACTTCGGTCGTTCGCACCCAAGGGCAAAGCAACTTGTGAAGGTTGAAAAAAATAATCGGGGTAAGGAGTTTAATCTCGTGGACGAAAAACCCGTTGAAACGACATCGCCACCGCTGCTGGAGCTGGAAGGTTTGACCACGGTCTTTCCCCTCAAACGGGGGTTGGTGCAGGCGGTCACCGGCCTGACCTTGACCCTGAAGCGCGGCCAGATCATAGGGCTGGTGGGTGAATCTGGGTCCGGCAAGAGCATGACTATGCTCTCCATTCTGGGGTTGGTGCCCTATCCTGGTCAAATTGTGGCCGGTGAGGTGCGCTTCAAAGGACGCAATCTGGTAAAAGCCTCAAAGGCAGAACTGCGGGGGATTCGAGGCAAAGAGATTGCCATGATCTTCCAGGATCCCATGACCACCCTCAACCCCGTTTTCCCCATTGGTGAGCAGATCCGCGAGAGCCTGCGCATCCACGGTATCATGGATGGTACCGGGCCGCGTCTGCCCTGGCCTTTTGACCGGGCTCGGAGGCGAGCCGAACGGGAACGGGTGCTCCGGTTGCTGGATGAGGTGGGCATCCCTACGCCCGAGGAGGCTTCTCGTCGCTATCCTCATGAGTATTCGGGCGGAATGCAGCAGCGAGCTCTCATTGCCATCGCTCTCTCCTGCGAGCCCCAGATTCTGCTGGCCGACGAGCCTACCACAGCCCTCGACGTCACCGTGCAGGCGCAGATAATGGATTTGCTCAAGCGTATCAACCGAGACCGTGGCACGGCCATCATTCTGGTGACTCATGACCTGGGGCTGGCCGCCGAGTTTTGCCAGGAAATCGCGGTGATGTACGCCGGACGGATTGTGGAGCGCGGGCCTACCGACCTGCTCATCGAGGATCCCAAGCACCCTTACACTCAGGGGCTGCTGGCCTGCATTCCTCGCATCACCGCCACGCGCCGTCGCATTCGGCCCATCCCTGGCACTGTGCCTGACCTGATTGACCTGCCGCCGGGCTGCGCTTTCGCGCCGCGTTGCTCCCACGCCCACGACGGCTGCACCGGCCACGCCATCCCTTTGTATGAGGTGGCCCCTGGTCGTTTGGCCCGCTGCGTATTGTATGAGCACTGAGGGTGAAGAATGGAGAACACAGAACTCGAAACCCGCAACTCAAAACCCGCAACTCACAACTCGCAACTCGCAACCCGAAACCCGCAACTCAAACAGTCCCCCCTGGTAGAGGCAAGGGGGCTCAAGAAATACTTCTACATTCGTGCTAGCCTGCTAGCTCGCTTGCTGCTGCGCAAGCAAGACATCGTCGTGCAGGCGGTGGATGGGGTGGATCTGCAAATCATGCCCGGTGAGACTCTGGGGCTGGTGGGGGAGAGCGGCTGTGGCAAGACTACCCTGGGTCGAGTGCTTGTCCGCCTGTACGAGCCCACCGAAGGTCAGATCCTCTTCAGTGGAGATGCGAGCCAAGATGGCCTTGCGCCTTACAACACGGCTGATTTCCATCGTGTGGCCCAGATCATCTTTCAGAATCCCTACTCCTCTCTCAACCCGCGCAAGACTGTGCGAGACATCATCTCTGTGCCTCTGCGCAAGCGCGGCCTCACCGACCCGCTGGAGCGGGATGAGGAGGTGATGAGGCTTCTGGAGCGGGTGGGGCTCTCCGGCCGTCACATTGATTCCTACCCCCACCAGTTCT
>JAOZOT010000252.1 GCA_029933115.1 Anaerolineae bacterium
GGCTTTAGCCGTTCAGAATGGTGAAAAGCGACTGAAGTCGCCACTACGAACCACTTGCATCTCTATTATAGCACTTTAGCCGATTTTTGTCAAGTATCTTTATCAGACTCTGCTCAACATGAACTCACTTACGGGGGAGCGTTCGGTAATTGCTCTACTGCTTGGCTGCCCCGAGGCCCTTTCGTAATTCACCCGCAAAGGGGACGGCTACCCTCCCGCAGGCTTGAAACTCACTTTGGCAGCAGACTGAAAGCCACCTCACGGGCATGACCTCTTGGCGGGGATACCGCCTCAGCCTGCGGGAGGGTGAACCCCCGCGAATTATGAAAGGCTCTCCTGCCCTCAGAAAGAGCAACGCCCTGTTTGCCACAGCCGGCAGGGGTACGCCGCATCACTCGCTTGGATGGTCAGCGTGCTGGCTGCGCCAAGCAGGGCACTGACAAAGGCCATCTGGGGCTGTTTCATAATCAAAGCATCCTGGTCAATGGGGCTTCTCAGAGCAGAGCCTATGGCAAGAGCAAGAGAGGATTGCGCTTCGAGTTCCCTTGCCAGATTTCAAAATGGAGGTGCGGGCCGGTGGCGTTGCCGGTCTGGCCTATGGTGCCGATTTGCTGGCCCTGAGCTACAGATTGCTCGTAATCTACCAGGTACATGGCCAGGTGGGCATAAAGAGTATGCCAGCCATTGCCGTGGTCAATGAGCACCATCCGCCCGTACCCAGAGTCATCCCAACCGGCATAGACCACAAAGCCCGAGTCTGAAGCTACCACAGGGGTGCCCTCGGCCGCCCCGATGTCAATGGCCCGATGGTGGCTCCAGAACTTCTGGGTGATGTAGCCCGAGGCCGGCCAGACAAAGTTGCCGGTACCTTTGGCCGCGTCCTCGGGGATAGGGCCGGTATAACGATGGACGAACTTGGGGACGTAAGGCTTCTCTCCGCCAGGGATGACGAGGGCCATCCCTGGGGTCAACTCATACGGCTCCTTCAGCCCATTGACCTCATAATCAGTGATGGCTGAAACCTCGACTTTGTACTTTTGGGCGATGCTTTCCAGGGTATCGCCTTCCTCTACTATGTGGTACACGCCGGAGGTGGGCAAGATCACCAGCTCCTGGCCCACACTCAGAAGGTCAGGGTTATCCTCCAACCGGCCGTTGGACCACATAATGGTCTGCGGGCTGATGCCAAAACGCTCGGCGATGCCGAAGACGCTGTCGCCGGGTTGGACGGTGTAGGTGATAACTTCCAGGCGAGGTCGCTCAGGTATAGTGGTGTGCGGCACGGGAGCCTTAACGAGGGAGCCGTTTTCCGTCCACTGAGGGGCACCCCCTCTGGGCCAGGAGACAGTAAGCCAGTGGTCTGGCCTGACGACCGGCTGTCCAACCTCGGGAGGCGCCTTCCAGCGAGCAGCCAAGATAGCTACAGCGATGAGCAGGATAACGGTCAGGTGGGAGGCATAGCGCCAGAGAAAAAGCTCGCCACTTTTTTCCTTAAGCCACTCCAACTTTATAGCCAACTGTTCCCTCAGTCGTGGCCACACCTCTCTGCTAAACCGTCGCCGCCAACGGAAGCCTTCGTTCAAAAGTTTGAATCTCTCAGAAAACTCCATGGTCCGTTTAGAGCGTGTCTGAAAATTCAGAGGGCGGCGCTCGTGGTAACGACTTCAGTCGTTTTTAGCCGCAGAGCACCGGTCGTTAGCGACTCAAGTCGCCACTACGAGCATTTTTCAGACACGCTGTTAGAAGACAATATCTTTGCTCAGCGACTCCAGGAATTCGGCGTTGTTTTTGGTTTTGGCCAACCTATCCAAAATGGGCTCAATAGCCTCAAGCCCACCGCCCAAAGCGTCAATCATCCGTCGCATAGTCCAGAGGCGAGCCGTCGTCTCTGGGTCCAGCATCAACTCCTGACGTCGCGTGCCCGAACGTTCGATGTCAAAGGCCGGGAAGATGTACCTTTCGGCCAGCTTGCGGTTGAGGTGCAATTCCATATTGCCCGTACCTTTGAACTCTTCGTAGATAACCTCATCCATACGGCTACCAGTATCAATCAGGCAGGTGGCGATAATGGTCAGGCTTCCTCCTTCCTCGATGTTGCGGGCCGCTCCGAAAAAGCGCTTGGGCGGATAGAGGGCCGCCGGATCAATGCCCCCAGAGAGGGTGCGACCGCTAGGAGGGACGGTAAGGTTATAAGCCCTGGTCAGACGCGTGATGCCATCCAGAAGGATGACCACATCTCGCCCACATTCCACCAGGCGCTTGGCTCGCTCCAGAGCCATCTCGGCCACCCGCACCTGATTCTGGACCGGGTCGTCGAAAGTGGCAGCCACCACCTCGGCTTCCACCGAACGGTCCATATCCGTCACCTCTTCAGGACGCTCCCCAATGAGGCAAACCATCAGGTGAACGTCGCTGTGATTGGTGGTAATGCCGTTAGCTATCTGCTTGAGTATGGTAGTTTTGCCTGCCTTAGGCGGAGAAACAATAAGTCCCCGCTGCCCACGCCCAATGGGAGATATCAGGTCCAGAAGGCGCGTAGCCAATATGTCTGGCTCTGTCTCCAGGTTAAACATCTTCCTGGGGAAGATAGGGGTCAGGCTATCAAACAAAGGGCGCTTTTTAGCTGCTTCGGGGTCCAAGCCATTAACAGCCTCCACCCGCAATAGACCGAAATACTTTTCGGTCTCTTTGGGAGGGCGGACCTGGCCAACGACCAAATCACCCGTGCGCAGGCCAAAACGGCGGATTTGCGATTGAGAAACGTAAACGTCTTCGGGGCCGGGCAAGAGGTGGTCAGAGCGCAAGAAACCAATGCCTTCTTGGATGATTTCCAGGACCCCACCCCCGAAAATATAGCCCTGCTGTTCAGCCTGGGCTCGCAATAGCCGGAAGATGAGGTCATGCTTCTTGAGGCGGCTGTACCCTGACAACCCCATGTCTTTGGCCAAATCCTGGAGTTCGCCCAAAGTCTTTGTTTCTAGTTCGGCAATATTCACTGCTCTTCTCCAAAAAAGAGGATAGGGGGGCGATGGGGCAGCTCTCTCGCCCCGCAGGGGATTGAATCCTTGGGAGGCCTAGTGTGGAGTTCACTCTGCTGCCAAAGGCCAGAGGAATAACCAGGGTCTAATTTCAACGTCATGAGAGTCGAGCGCATCACATTCGACTTTGCTCGAGGCACGGCTCAGGATAGACTCCGCGAAGGGTTGGCGGGAGCTAATCGCGATCTGTTGGATATCACCAGTTGAACAGAGCATCGGATGGCAAACATAGGGAAGGAATCGTTGAGGCTGTCCTTTATATCGGGAGGGAATAATAACAGCGATTGCGAGGTCAGATTAGCCAGTATAGATAGAAGAAAATCTGTTCATAAATATTATAGCACTTTTTAACAGCTTGGTCAAATCTCCGTTCTCGCCCGTTATCAATAGCGACAGCACACACGCATCGTAGAACATGCCGCAAGCCAGATTGCCTATAGAGTATAACACTTCTCTAGAATTCTGTCAACAACGGGGGGCTCGAATTTTCTCAACATAAGCCAATCTCTAACAAAACTCTAACACTCCTCATATACTATTCTAATACGACAGGGGTAAAATAAAGACGCAGAAATCATGAAATAAGGTGAGGAGAATGAATCTGAACAAGTTTACCGAAAAAGCACAAGAAGCCATCCTTGAAGCACAAGGTCTGGCCACTCAATATAATCACAGTCAGATAGATCCAGAGCATCTTCTTTTGGCCCTTTTGCAGCAGAGCGATGGCGTGGTGCCCCAGATTGTGCAGAAGCTGGGAGGCAGTCCGCAGGCTCTGCAACAAAAGCTGGAAAGCGACCTGGCCGCTCGCCCCAAGGTCTACGGGGCCACGGCTCAGGTGGGCCTCTCGCGGGCCTTGCAAGAGGTTCTACAGGCCGCAGAGCGGGAAGCAGGACAGATGCGGGACGACTATGTCTCCACCGAGCACCTGCTCATCGCCCTGACCGATTCGCGGGCGGGGCCGGTGGCCCAGTTTCTGGCCACTTTCGGCATCACCAAGGACGCCATCCTGCGAGCCTTGACGGCCATCCGCGGCTCTCAGCGGGTGACTACTCCCACGCCGGAGAGCACCTACCAGGCCCTGGACAAGTATGGACGCGACCTGACCCAGTTGGCCCGCCAGGGCAAAGTGGATCCGGTCATCGGGCGCGACGAGGAGATCCGCCGCGTCATCCAGGTGCTGTCGCGGCGCACCAAAAACAACCCGGTGCTCATCGGCGAGCCGGGGGTGGGCAAGACGGCCATCGCCGAGGGTCTGGCCCAGCGCATCGTGCGCGGCGACGTGCCCGAGGGCCTCAAGAACAAACGCATCGTGGCCCTGGACCTGGGAGCACTGATCGCCGGCGCCAAGTTCCGGGGTGAGTTCGAGGAGCGACTGAAAGCCGTCCTCAAAGAAGTCACCGATGCCCAGGGGGAGATCATCCTGTTCATTGACGAACTGCACACCGTGGTCGGAGCAGGCGCAGCCCAGGGTGCTATGGACGCCAGCAACATGTTGAAGCCCATGCTGGCCCGCGGTGAACTGCACTGCATCGGCGCCACCACTCTGGACGAGTACCGGGAGCACATAGAGAAGGACGCGGCCCTGGAGCGGCGCTTCCAACCCGTCTATGTGGACGAGCCCAGTGTGGAAGAGACCATCAGCATCCTGCGGGGCCTCAAGGAGCGTTACGAGGTCCATCACGGGGTGCGCATCCAGGATAGTGCCTTGGTGGCCGCAGCCGTACTCTCCCATCGCTACATCGCCGACCGCTTCCTGCCCGACAAGGCCATTGACCTCATTGACGAGGCGGCCTCAAAGCTGCGCATGGAGATTGACAGCCTGCCCTCGGAACTGGACGAGGTGGAGCGCAAGATCATGCAGTTGGAGATCGAGCGTCAGGCCCTCAAGAAAGAGAAGGACAAGGCTTCCAAGGAACGCCTGGCCCGGCTGGAAAAGGAACTGGCCGACCTCAAGGAGAAGAGCGCGGCCCTCAAGGCCCACTGGCAGCAAGAGAAGGAAGCCATCCAGGCCCTGCGGCAGACCAAAGAGCAGATCGAGCAGACCAAGCTGGAGATAGAACAAGCCGAACGACGGGCCGATTTGGAGGCCGCAGCCCGGCTGCGCTACGGCACCATGCGTGAGCTGGAGGAGCGGCTGAAGCAACAGGAGGCTCAGCTCCAGGAATTGCAAAAAGACCACCGTATGCTCAAGGAAGAAGTGAGCGACGAGGACGTGGCCGAAATCGTGGCCAAGTGGACGGGCATCCCTGTCTCCCGCCTGATGGAGGGCGAGATCGAGAAGCTGCTGAAGATGGAAGAGCGGCTGCACCGGCGCGTCGTCGGCCAGGACGAGGCTATCTCTGTGGTGGCCAACGCCGTGCGCCGGGCGCGGGCCGGCCTGCAAGACCCCAACCGGCCCATCGGCAGCTTTATCTTCCTGGGACCGACCGGGGTCGGCAAGACCGAGTTGGCCCGTGCACTGGCCGAATTCCTCTTCGACGACGAGGAGGCCATGGTGCGCATTGACATGAGCGAGTATCAGG
>JAOZOT010000774.1 GCA_029933115.1 Anaerolineae bacterium
GAGCAGCACAAACTCGCCCCGCCCGACGGTGAACGACACGCCCTTCAGAGCGAGTTGCTCTCCGTAACGTACCGTCAGGTCAGAGACCTCAATACAAGTTCGATTAGCCATTCCCCTCCCAGAGCCTTTCCACAATCTGTAGAGGAAGCTTACGCCTGCTCTCCTTGGTGGCGCTGAGGACAGTCAACTTGGGTCCTTTCAAATGCGGGAGCAACTGAGCCAGAAGTGCTGGGCGTACCACGATGAGCGTATGCATTGCTCCTTCGACCGGCAACAGATCCAGAATGGGTGCAAATCCCTGGCCTTGCTCCAGCTCCAGGGGACCGATTTCGTCTAGCATGAGGAGGTCGCACCCGGTGGTGATAGCCTTTTCCAGCACCTCCAACGCCCTGGTCAGACCATCGGGGTCAAAGCTGTAGGGGCCCACCCGGGGGCCGCCCAATTCCCGGTCGGTGTGGGCCAGAAGCCAGCGCTCGCCGCTGCCTACGTCCATCGCCTCAAAGCCCACCTTCGCTCCGTGGCCGTCGTAGAGGGCAGGCGTGATCACCCCGCCGGGCCGGTGCCCCCGACGGCGAGCCAACTCGGCTACAGCCTGGCAGACGGTCGTCTTGCCCACGCCACGCTTGCCCGTCAGAAAAATAGCTCGCCCATAATCCTCCATTCCCCTAACCCCCCAACTATCTAACCACCCAACCACCTACCCCCCCAACCCCCCAACCCCCTAACCACCCAATCCCCTAACCCCCTAACCACCTACCTGCCCACCTACTCCGGCAGTATTTCAGCCAGTCAATGACGGCCTGGATCTGTCCCCGGCGGAAGCTAAAGACCAGATGCTCAAATGTCAAATCCCGCTCTCCGGTTCCCAAGTCCCAATCAGCAGGAGTAGCCTTCTCCTGCAAGCGAGCCAATTGGGCCTGGCAGGCTTCCAACTGGGTGCCGATGACCCGTTCTACCATCTCTGTTCCCAGGAGTTGGGCCAGGAAAAGCTTGGCCAGGAACTCTACCCGTATCAGACGGGTGTTGTTGACGGGCTCTTCCATCCATTGCAAAAAAGCCGCCCGCCCCGCTGGGGTGATGTGATACACCTTGCGGGCCGGGTAGCTATCCTGCAACTCTACATTCACTTCCACGTATCCCTGCTTTTCCAGCCCCTTGAGCAGTTTGTACATCTGGCTCAGCCCCAGATACCACACCTGTCCCAGGGCAGAAGGATCGGTGAAATAGCGGTGGAGCTCATAGCCATGCATCGGTTTCTGGGTCAGCAGGCCCAGCAACGCCCATTCGGGAGCCAGTTCCTTCCTCATCGGCAACATCCCTGGATTGGATACTCACATTGGAAATACTCACTTTGTGAATAAACCTGTAAAATTGTAGCACATAAAGTATCGGCCGTCAAGCCGGCATTATTATAAA
>JAOZOT010000775.1 GCA_029933115.1 Anaerolineae bacterium
CGAAGTCTGCCGCGCAAGCCCTTGCGGTCCAGCAAGTTGACAAAAAGACCATACGTTTATAAAATATCACCAGTACTCGTGTGCTCTACTTTTATCCAAGACATCACACTCTTCATCCCGTCTTCAGCTCCAGGCAGAGAGGGAGGGCCAGGTGTCTCTTGAAAAAGTCGGCTAACCGCAGGTGATACCGGGCGGCGAGCCGACCTTTTTTGTTGGAGATGGAGGAGGAGATGAGACCCATGTTCCAGACGAACGACCCCACCGCTTCGGCTACCCTACAGAACTACGAACGTCAGCAATTATTGCACCGGGCGCGCCGGTACACCTACATAAAAGGCACCGTCAACGTCGTGATCGCCCTTTTGTTTTTGCTCACCTTCCCCTCTGAGCTCAGGCCGAAGATGGTGGCCATCGTCTTGGCCGACGCCTGGCTCCTGTTCCCCTACCGGCTGCTGGTACGGCGATACCCCACCCTGGCTACTTGCCTCAGCCTGGGCCTCACCGCCCTGGCCATCTCGGCCGGAGATTGGGTCGGAGGTTATCAGACCGGCGCTTCGGGGATTCTCTACGCCCTGCTGATCGTAGGGGGTCACCTGGTTCTAATCAAACCCCTCAGCACCTACCTGGTATCTGTCCTGATCGTCGCTATTTACGTGAGCACCATCGCCCTGGAGGTGAGCGGCATCGTTCCCATCCACTTTCCCTTCACCTTGTCCAACCTATTGCGAGTGGTTTCCCTGAACGTCATCTCCATGTTCGGCCTGACCGTCCTGACCCAGGTGGTCACGCGACTCTATCGTGAGTTGCTTCAACGCAACAAAGAACTCCTCGTCCTCAACGCCATCTCTACCACCGCAAGTCAGGCCCTCGACCCGGATACAGTCCTGCAGTTGGTCCTGGACAGGGTGCTGGAGATGATGGAACTGGAAGAGGGTGGGCTGTACCTCCTGGAGGCAAATACCGGGGAGCTGGTTCTCCAGGCCCATCGAAACTCAGGGTGCGCCAGATGGGCGCCGAGGATAGAGGACTTTACCGCCTTACCCTTCGAGGTGGACCGGGTTCAGGTGGTTGATGACTCCTCTCGACATCCCGCCCTGAGCGAAATAGTCGGCGACGGACATCACCCCCTGGCCATAGTGCCTCTGAAGGCGAAGGACAAAGTGTTGGGGACGATGAACCTCCTGGGCCGGACGGGATGCGCTTTCACCGCGCGGGACGTGGCTTTGCTGAACGCCATCGGCGCTCAACTGGGCCTGATCATTGAGAAAGAGCGGCTTCGCAAGAGGGGGCAGAAACAAGCGGCCCAGTTGGCCGTAGTGAACAGCGTGGCCCGACAGTCCACCTCGATCCTGGACCTCAGGCAGCTTCTACCAGAGGTGGTCACTGCCATCCGGCAAAGCTTCAACTACTACCACG
>JAOZOT010000776.1 GCA_029933115.1 Anaerolineae bacterium
CAAGACGAGGGTGCGGGCATCGGCGGGCTGTACGACGTGCAGTACAGGATAGATGACGGCGCGTGGGTGGACTGGCTGACGGGCACGGCCGCCACCGCGGCCGGTTTTGTGGGAGAGACGGGCCACGTCTACCGTTTCCGGGTGCGGACGTGGGATCGGGTGGGCAACGAGCGGGGCTACCCGGCGGTGGCGGATGCCACCATGCGCATCCGTGCGCCGGTGACCAAGTACTACTACGCCAACGGGCAGCGGGTGGCCACTCGCGTGGACGGCACCCTCTACTACGTCCACAGCGACCTGCTCGGCTCCACCGTGGCCGTCAGCGATGCCGCTGGGCAGCCCCCCGCAGCTATTACCTGCTCCGTTTCTCCGCTCAAGATTGACACCGGAGGGGAGGTAAAGTATACTAACAGCAGAAGCTTATTCGCCGATAAGGAGAGGGAAAGATGGTTGAGATAGCCGAACTCACCTCGCAGCACACCCTGAAACTGCCTGAAGAGATTGCTGCCCGTTTTCGTCCCTCAGACCGCTTCGTCATCTGGACTGAAGGAGACACTTTATACCTCAAACGCATCAAGCCGCCTCCGGTGACGAGCATCGTGGCGCAAGCGCCGGAAGAGGAACCATTGTCCTTGGAGGAGATCAACGAGATTGTCCACGAGATTCGACGCCAGCGACGAACGGGGTGAGTTGTGCGCATTGTCATTGACACCAACATCTAGGTTTCCGGTTTGCTATGGCGAGGGATGCCCTGGAAGTTGCTGGGCCTGGCCGAGGAGGGCAGAGTCGAGTTGTGTATGGCTCCCGCCATGCTCGACGAACTGGCCAAGGTGCTATCTTATAAACGGCTACAACCTCGCCTGATGCAACTGGGACTGACCTCTGCGGAATTGATCGCCTATGCCTTGAGCCTGGTTTCTATCTTCGAAGTGACTGAAGGCCCTCGCATCGTGCTTGCTGACCCAGACGATGACATTTTCCTCCACTGTGCCATCGTCGCTGACGCCGCCTACATTGTATCTGGTGACAATCACCTCCTGGATTTGGGCATGTACGAAGACACTCCCATCCTCACAATTCGCGACTTCTTTGCCACAGAGTTTCCCGAGCAGATTGAGTAGGTCCCTTCCCAACACATCTTAGAGTTGTTCGGTTAAGGTCACTGAGGATGGCCATCGCTCTCAGTGGCCTTTGCTTTGCCTTGCCACCCGCGTGGACAGCGCCCTCTACTACGTTCACCAGGACTTGCTGGACAGCACCGTGGCTGGCGGCATCGCCGCCGGTGGAGAGGTAGGCCGCGTGCAATACGACCCGAGCACCCTGGCTGCCGACATGAGCTACATCATCCGGGCGCGGGCCTTTGACCGGGTGGGCAACCAATCGGCCCTTTCCAACGCGGTGACCGTGACCAGAGAC
>JAOZOT010000777.1 GCA_029933115.1 Anaerolineae bacterium
GAAAGCTGCTCACACCCTCTCTGATGGATCAAAGAGCTTTCTGTATTCCTCCAGAGCGTAGCGGTCGGTCATGCCCGCGATGTAGTCGCAGACAACACGGTACAGGTTCTCCTCCTGCAGTCTGGCCTGGGTCGTGTCGGGCAACTGGGTGGGCTCTTTCACATAGGCCTCGAAGAGTTCGGTGATGAAACGCTCGGCCTTGGCGGCCATGCGCCTCACCCGGTAGTGGCGGTAGAGATTGGCCATCAGAAAATCCTTGAGTTCGCGGTTCTTGGCTGCCCTCTCTGCCGAAAAGCCCACAACGCCGGTCGGCCAGTCTCTGACCTCCTGCACCGACTGAAAGTTGTGCTCCTCCAGCCGGCGGCCGGTCTCGCCGATCACATCAGCGACCTCTTTGGAGATGAGGCGGCGGATGAGACGATGCCGGCTCATATCGGTGAAGTGGTGGACATCCTCGCCCAGTTCATCAACCAGTTCGTCCCAGAAAGCCAGTCCTACCAGGTCTGTAGGATGGATGAGGCCCGCTCGCAGGCCGTCGTCCAAGTCGTGGGTGTTGTAAGCGATCTCGTCGGCTACGTTCACGATCTGGCCCTCGATGGTGGTCCTTTTCTCCGGCTCGTAGCCAGGAGCCGAGCCCTTGTCGTACTCGGTCTTGTGTTTGATGATGCCCTCTCGTGTCTCCCAGGTCAGGTTGAGCCCTCGGAATTCGGGGTATCGTTCCTCCAGCTTTTCCACAATGCGCAGCGACTGATGGTTGTGATCGAAACCGCCATGATCGGCCATCAATTTGTGAAGGGCTGCTTCGCCTGAGTGGCCGAAAGGGGTATGGCCCAGGTCGTGAGCGAGTGAGATGGCTTCTACCAGGTCTTCGTTGGCCATCAAGGCCCGGGCTATGGTGCGTGCGATTTGAGCCACTTCGATGGTGTGAGTCAGGCGGGTGCGATAATAATCCCCCTCATAGGTGACGAACACCTGGGTTTTGTATTCCAGGCGGCGGAAGGCGGTGGTGTGGATAACGCGGTCTCTGTCTCGCTGAAAGGCCGAGCGGTAAGGGTGCTCTTCCTCTGGATATGCTCGCCCTCGCGAGTAGCGGCTTTTCATCGCATAGGGCGCCAGCCGCTCAATCTCCCATTCCTCTAGTTCCTCTCGACTTAAGAACATCTCCACCTCCGGTAGTCCCTCTGTCAATAGCAAAATACATCCGCATTTTGCCCATGTGGCAAGTCCGCATGTAAACGTGGGCAAGTGATCGAGTGGGACATGCTCTCACACAGAAGAGGGAAAATAGGGTGTTTTTTGGGCGGCGGCTTCGCCGCCCAAAAAACCATAAATTTTTCCTCTCCTGCGCCCTCGGGATGGGGCAGGCTGTCCCGCTAGAGGCGTTGTCAGCCCACTCGCTTTAGCGTTCAGGC
>JAOZOT010000253.1 GCA_029933115.1 Anaerolineae bacterium
TCAGAAAATCTCGGCGGGTCATGTATTTCTGATCCTTCATGTTTCGATACCTCCTTTGTGGTTGGGGATAGCTGCTCAGCCTATCCTCTCTTCTGTGACCACCCTCACCCCTGGCTCCATAGACGTTAGCCCGGTTCAGCATTGACACACGTGGAGGGCAGGGAGTGAGGTGAGTGAGCAATCAATCCGCCGTGATGAGCAGAGTATAGTGGACAACACATTCACCTTTTTGCTGTTTACCCTCTCGCAGGTTGGGACGCATTCCCGCCAAGGTCACGTCCGTGGACCGCTTTCAGTCTCAGTAATCGCAATTGGGGTTCGTGGTGCGCACTTTTTGAGGCGAAGCGCCCCCTACGGCCGGAGTTGCGGTCTACTGTGGGTCTGCTGGCCAAAGTGAATCTCAAGCCTGCGGGAGAGTAGCTGAAAGGCCCTTTTGTTGGTTTGAGGCAAGACGCCAAGCAGTTACGATGCCCAAAGCGCGGTTCGGCTGCGCCGGAGGGCAACGGCGCCTCTGCCCCATTTTTAGGTTATCACATTTGTCCACCTTTTGCCTGGCCTCAGACCAACAACCGGCCAACAGTTTACCTGTTGGTCGGTGCGCTACGGACCAGCTTGTACCCACGCCCGCGCACAGTCACGAGCAGTACAGGCTGACGGGGGTCAGGCTCTAGCTTCTCCCTCAGTCGTTTGACCAGACTCTCGATCTGATAGTCGTAGACCGCGGCCTGGTACTCTGGCCAGACCGCCTCGGCGATTTCTTGCTTGCTACACACACGATCGGCGTTGCGATAGAGCAGGTCGAACAGGGCTTGTTCCTTGGGGGAGAGGGAGATAAGGTGGCGGTTGACCCAGAGTTCACCTGTGGTCTCGTCCACCACCAGCAGGGGAAACTCGGCCACGCGGAGGGTGGCCTCGGGGTCGTGGAAAGTGAAGGTGGCGCTGGCGATGGCAATCTCGTCTCCATCGTGCAGCGTCTGGGGGGTGGTAATACGGCGGCCATTGAGGAAAGTGCCGTTGGCACTGCCCAGGTCACACAGCGTCGTGGTTTCGCCGTCCCAGCGAATTTCGGCATGGCGGCGGGAGGCCCGCTGGTCAGGGATAAAAACGTCGCAGTTGCGAGAGCGGCCCAGCACAACGACTTGGCCTGCGAGCGGAAACCGCTGTCCGGTGGCATCCTCCAGGTAGGGCGCGTTCTCTGTCACGGGGCTACCTCGTAGGTGATACGTAACGTGGGCCGGTTGGCGGGGTCGGGTTGCTCACTCATGTAGACCCAGTAGTGGGCCTGATTGTGGCTGTCCTCCGACATCATCACCACCAGGCCGTGGTTGGGCTCGCCCCGCTCGCGCCAGAACATCACCGCCTGGCTCACGTCAAGGGTCAGCCGCCCCGCGTCGGGCACAGGGGCGACGTCGAGGGGCGTAGGGTCATAATCCACACCGGCGGCCAAGCCGGGCGCGCTCCACGGTGTGTTGTAGGTTGCCGTGGCCGGCTCCCAGGGGGTCAGCACCCGGTAGGCGACGGCCGCGCCGGGGAAGGACTGCTCGCCCCACAGTTCCACCAACAGCGTGAGCGTGGCCGAGACGACGGTGGCGCCTTTGGGCAGGCCGGCTAGGTCGAAGCGCAGCAAGAGCCGGTCGGGCGTGAGGGGGCCTTGTAGGTGCACCAAGTCGGTTTCATGCCAGACTTCATCGGGCAAGTCGGGGTTAAGCCACGTATCTTCCACCACGTCCGGCCCTTCCAAGGTCAGCGCGGCGAGGCTACCTGCGGGAACGGGTGTAGGGGTGAGGCGGGCCAGGAAGCGTTGCATCCGCCAGGGACGGGTGAGGAGCAGCAGGCCCAGGCAGACGGCGATAGTAGCTCCGACCAGCGCCGCGTTGTGCAGGGTGAGGCGGCGTCGGGGGAGGGAGGGCGCGGCCTGAGGCGCTTCGATGGCGGCGCGGAGGGCGCGGCCCATCTCGCCGGCCGTCTGGTAACGGTCGTCAGGGTCCTTGGCCAGTGCCTTCAGGATCACCCGCTCCACGGCTTTGGGCAGCTCTGGGCGGATAGAGCAGGGCGGCGGCAACGGTGCGGTGATGTGCTTGAGGATGACGGCGTAGGGGGTGTCGGCCTCGAAAGGTACGCGGCCGGTGGTCAGTTGGTAGAGGAGCACACCCAGGGCGTAGACATCGCTGCGCGCATCACCCCGCTCCCCCCGGCCCTGCTCAGGCGACATATAGGCTGGCGTGCCCAGCGTGCCGCCGCTTTCGGTGATGGTCGTGGCGTCCACCATCTGGGCGATGCCAAAGTCGGTGAGCACCGGGCGTCCATCGGAGGTGATGATGATATTGGCCGGCTTGAGGTCGCGGTGCACCATCCCTTGACGATGGGCGTGGTCGAGGGCGCCGGTGAGAGCGTCGAAGAGGTTTGCGACCTCCTCCAGAGACATCAACTCCCCACGGCGGTTCAGGTCGCGCAAGCGCGCCTTGAGGGTGGTGCCCTCCAGGTACTCCATCACCAGGAAGGCGAGGCCCTCGGCGGTATCGAAATCGTAGACCTGGACGATGTGAGGGTGGTGGAGGGAGGCGACGGCCCGTGCCTCCCGCCGAAAGCGGGCCGCAAAGCCCTCGTCGCCGGTCAGGTGGGGATGCAGGATCTTGAGCGCGACGTAGCGGTCCAGCTTGGGCTGGTAGGCCCTGTAAACCTGAGCCATCCCCCCTCGCCCCAACTGCTCGACGAGGCGATATTTGCCCAGCGTCTTGCCGCTCAGGTCCAACATTCTGATCACCTCCCCCTCAAACCCGTCAACCTCTTCCGCTCTCGCTCAAGCCCATCACCGCGATGCGATCCCGATCCCGGCTCTGGATATTTCGTCACCTCCATTCAAATTTTATTGTAACCCATTTGCTGAATCCTGTCAATAGCCACTCCTTCATTTATAGTTACTCACCGTGCTCGGCCTGGATTTGTAATCCAGGCCCATAATGGCCAACCGCCTCGGTTTTCGCCCCTTGAACCCGCCGGATTGCAAATCCGGTGGGAGCAGGTGAGTAGATACCCCTCATCATCAGTAGATGATCTCTCCTGACGGCATTGCTTCTGTCAGGTCCAGAGGCAAGGCCCTGGTCTCGGGTGAGAGTTCGCGCCCTTTCTTGGGGACACCCACCAGCCTGGCTGTGAAATCACCGCTCTCGTCGCGGCGGCCCAGGACGACGACCCGGTCACCTACTTTAATGTCCGCGATGGACGGATCTTCCACCCCAGGGATGCGGAAGCGGGTGTTCTCATCGGTCAGGATGGTCTTCTCACCCTGGCGTGTCTCGATGGTCAAAGTCGTGCCTTCGATAGCTGTCACCTGGCCGCAGACCATGTTTCGGCGAGCGATCATCTTTCGGAGTCGTCGAGTGCGGGCCACGCTCACAATCTGGGCGGTGAAAGAGTCACCGTCTTTCTGCCCTAGAGCCATGATGACGTGGCCAGTCTCGATGTCGTCAAGGCCGGCCTCCTCAGCGCCGGGGACGTGAAAGTAGGTCTCGGAAGTGGTGACTACCTCTCTCTCTCCCTCGCGGGTGGTGATGACCAGCGTCTGGCCTTCCACAGCCGTCACTCTGCCGCGCACGACGTGTTCGCGCAGTTCGTCGGCGGAGGCGATGGCCAGCAGCCGAGCGACCAGGTTGCCATCCTCGTCGGGCTTTCCCAACGCCACCACCTGATCACCAATTTGGACATCGGCCAGACCGGGGTTCTCCACATCGGGCGCCCAGAAGATGGCTTCGTCGGTGACGACTTGTTTCTCACCCTGCAGGGTGTTGAGCACCAGGGTTGTCCCTTCGATGGCCGAAACGGTGCCCTGGGCAACGAACCGCCCCACCCGCTGGCCGGAGATCACGAGGATCATTGTGGCCACAAAAGCTCCTGTGCTATCTGTTTCCCCTCTGGCCAGGATGTAGTCACCCACTTTGACGTCGGCGATGGTAGGATTCTTGAGGCCGCGGATGCGAAAGCGGGTCTCTGCGTCAGTTGTCACCTTTCGCTCACCGTCAGGCGTCTTGACCGTCAGCGTCGGGCCTTCGATGGCCGTCACCTGACCGCGCAAGTGGCGGCCCTGTTGGGGTTCGGCAGCCCAAGCCACAGACCCCAGGCTCAGTACCAATGTAGCGAGCACCAGACTCAGTACGATCTTTTTCATGATTCTACACCTCCTGCTGTTTGATTTTTTGTGCTCGCCCTCATTATCACCTTTCTTTGTTAAAGGCGTATTATCGGTTTGTAAAATATCTGTAAACTCGCACCGGCCACGCTCCAGCCCCCGCGAGGGTTTCCCTGCCTGAGCGACAGCCCGGCTACAGTTGTCGCCAGACCTTGTACAGGTGCTGTATGTCCTCGAAGACGAGGTCGGGTTTGATTGAGGCGCTGTCCACGCCCTGACGGGTGGTGGCTCCTGAGAGGACCAGGATGGTCGTCAGGCCGGCGTTGTACCCGCCCAAAATGTCGGTGTCCAGACGGTCTCCGATGACGGCCGTGTCCTCTCTGCTGCCTCCCAGCTTGGCCAAAGCCAGCTCAAAGATGGTGCGCTCCGGCTTGCCTACAATAGTGGGGGCGACGCCTGTGGAGGCCTCCAGAGCAGCCAGCATGGCCCCGGCCCCTGGGATAAAGCCTGCCTCGGTGGGCAAAGTCTTGTCTGGGTTGGAGCCGATGAACCGGGCCCCCCCACGGATGAGAAGCGTGGCCACTTTGAGCTTATCATAAGTGAATCCTCTGTCCATGCCCACCACCACGAACTCGGCACCATCTCTGCTAATGATGTAGCCTCTTTCCCGCACGGCGGCTTCGAGGCCCTCTTCGCCAATCACATAGACCTTTGTTCCCGGCGGCGCCAAAGTCTCCAGGTAGATGGCCGTGGCCTGTGCCGAGGTCAAAATCTCCGAAGGGGCCACTTCTACCCCCATGCGGGCCAGCTTGTCTACGTATTGCCGGGCGGTGCGGGTAGAATTGTTGGTGGCCAGGATAAAGTCTACGGGGCGCCCTCTGAGGAAGGCGAAGAATTCCTTCAAGCCGGGTATGGCTTCATCGCCCCGATAGAGGACGCCGTCCATGTCAATGATGAGGTTTTCGATGGGTCTCAATTTGTCTATGTTGTTTTGCATCTCACACCTTGCTGTTAAATGGGAATGTCCGGTAATTGCAAGCCAGTGATGGACGACAGTCCACCGTCCAAAACGCGGACTGTCGTCCGCTTGAGCTTAGCGTGTCTGAAAATTCAGGGGGCGGCGCTCGTAGTAACGACTTCAGTCGGTTTTAGCCTCAGAGCACCGGTCATTAGCGACTCAAGTCGCCACTACGAGCATTTTTCAGACACGCTGTTGGAGGAAAGAAACTGAAGGAGCATCAAGCTCCCCGGCCCGCGCGGTGCAGGCCCATTTTGAACCGCTTGTAGTCTTCTTCTGTGTCCACGTCTACCAAGATAGCTTCTGAACCGACTTCCACCTTCTCTATCCTGTCTCCGTACACATCAATGAGCTGCCGCCCACCCTGGTCGTCTCGCACTTTCGTCAGTTCGGCGAAAA
>JAOZOT010000778.1 GCA_029933115.1 Anaerolineae bacterium
GTAGATTCTCTCATCGCTGTCAAGTTCTGGGGCTATCGGGGCATGGCTCGCTGCGGATCAAAGGTGGTGCCGTCTCGAAAAACTGCCCAGGCCCACACCAGGATCTTTCTGGCGGCAGCCACCAGGGCCAACTTCTTGGCCTTGCCTCGGCCGACCAAACGCCGGTAGAAATCCCGCAAGGGGTTATGCCCCCTCACCCCGCCCAGGGCGCTCATGAACAGCTTATGACGCATACGCCTGTTGCCCTGGCGCGAGATGCAGCGGCGTTTGCGCACACTGCGGCCACTTTCATAGGGCAAGGGATCCAGTCCGACATAAGCGGTCAGTCCCTTGCTGTTGCCCTGATTATTGGTGAGGGTGCTCCAGCGATAGAGGAGCACCATGATGAACAACACATTGCGTTTTCCAATACCCGGCACAGTTTGCAGCCGTTTGGCACATTCCTTGAGGTGAGGATGAGCCGCCAGGTGTTCCCGGATGGCTCGGTCCATGGCGGCCATTTCCTGCTCCAGGCGGGAGATGCTGTCTTCCAGGCTCTGGGCTACTACCCCCTGATAGGTGTCACGGGCCTGCAGGGCATGGCGGCGGTTGCGTTCCTGTCGGAGCATGGCCGTCAGGTCTTCTCGCCGTTCCAGGAGAGCTTCTAGTTGCGCTACTTCCTCCGGCAAGGGTTTCCAGGGGGGTGGTTTCTGCGCTGCAGCGTACCGGGCCAGGACACAGGCATCCACCCGGTCGGTCTTGGCCCTGATGCCGCTGCCTCGGGCCCAATCCCGCACCCGGCGGGGGTTGGGTAGGCTGATAACCCAACCCCGCCGATAGGCAAAGAGTGCCAGGGGCTGCTCATAGCCACCGGTGGGTTCCATTACCCCATGGATACCCTCGGCGTGGTGACGCCGAAGGGTCTTGCTCAGCACTTTATTCAGCTTTTCAAAGCCGGTCGGATCATTGGGGAATGAGCCCAACACAATCGCCCGGTCCTTGGCCGGGCAGAAAGCAACATCCAAAGTATGCTGACTGACGTCAATACCCACCGCAAGAAGTGTCATGGCATACCTCCTGGTAGTGATAATTCTCCAAGCCTGCCGGGGAGGAGCAGCCTGGGGCGCCCGACGCGACCTGGTATCCGGGCTCGCAGTGGCCCCTCATTCTCTGCGCTCTCCCAGGCCAAAGAACCGGTCTACATACGGGCTCATTAGGCCCTGGGGCAGTAAGTTCCCGGTTTGCCCGGCATCTTGGAGGGATGGCTATCATGATACCCCTTGAAGCCGATCTTGTCCAATGGCGGAGGACCTATCTACAAAACGGACTTAGCGTCCTGGGGCGACCTCGGTCTTTCTCCGCCAAATTTATGATACCAGGGGCGACCCCTGGCGGTCGCCCTGTGGGGGCAGGCGCGAGGCCGGCCCCTACC
>JAOZOT010000779.1 GCA_029933115.1 Anaerolineae bacterium
TTATAAAGGAAATCATGAGGTTGCGCAAGGGAGAGGAAATCGAGCTGAGCATTGAAAAGATGGCCTATGGGGGGCAGGGAGTGGCCCGGGTGGACGGATTTGTCCTGTTCGTGCAAGGCGCCATCCCGGGCGACCGGGTCATGGCCCGCATTGTTAAGAAAAAAAGGTCCTATGGCGAGGCCAAGGTGACCTCAATAATCAGCCCTTCCCCTGACAGGATAGAGCCGCCGTGCCCTTATAGCGGCTTTTGCGGGGGGTGCCAGTGGCAACATATGCGCTACGAAGCGCAGCTTGAATACAAGCGCCGGCAGGTGGAGGAATCGTTACGCCAGATTGCCGGACTCCCTGATGTCCATGTCAAGAGCACCATTCCTTCTGAGAGAAAATTCGCCTATCGGAACAAAATGGAGTTCTCTTTTTCGGACAGACCCTGGCTTCTTCCGAATGAAATGGCGAAAAGGAACAGGGAGAATAGGGGGTTCGCTCTGGGTCTTCACGTGCCGGGAAGCTTTTCCAGGGTAATCGACATAGAGGGCTGCTATCTTCAACCAGACGAAGGAAACCGCATCCTGAGGGAGGTGAAAGAGTATGCGAGGCAGAGCGGCATCCCCCCTTACGGCCTCAAAACCCATGAAGGATTCTGGCGTTTCCTGATGGTTCGATACTCTACGGCGTTTGACAGGTGGATGGTAAACCTGGTCACCGCAGAAGAGTGGCCCGAGGCTGTCGAGCCCCTGGCCGAGCTCCTCTGCCGCCGCACGGAGCGCGTGGCCACCGTGGTCAACAACATCACCCGGCGCAAGGCATCCATAGCGGTTGGCGAGAAGGAGCGCATCCTGTGCGGAGAGGGGTTTCTCAAAGACAGCATCGGCCCGTATACGTTTCACATATCGGCCAATTCCTTTTTCCAGACCAACACAGCCGGGGCCCGAAAGCTCTATGATACCGTGGCCGCCTATGCCGGGCTCGCAGGAAAAGAGAAGGTCCTTGATCTCTATAGCGGCACGGGCACCATTCCCATCTTCCTTGCAGGGCGGGCGGAGAGCGTAACCGGCATTGAAATCAACGAAAGCGCAGTGGCGGATGCGCGCAGGAATTGCCGGGAAAACGGCATTGACAATTGCAGCTTCATATGCGGGGATCTCCGGGAAAAGCTTGCCGCAATCCCTTTCAGGCCGGATGTCCTGGTAATAGACCCGCCCCGCGCAGGGATGCACAAGGACGTGCTGGCCCAGGTGCTGGCCCTGGCTCCAGAGAGAATCGTATATGTTTCCTGCAACCCGCCCACCTTTTCAAGGGACCTGACACAAATGATGGAGCAATATGAACTCATTGAGGTCCAACCCGTGGACATGTTTCCACACACATATCACATTGAGATGGTGGCAAAATTGCGCGCTCGGAAAA
>JAOZOT010000780.1 GCA_029933115.1 Anaerolineae bacterium
CAAGCATTTTTCAGGGGGGCGGCGCTCGTAGTAACGACTTCAGTCGTTTTTAGCCACAGAGCACCGGTCATCAGTGACTCAAGTCGCCACTACGAGCATTTTTCAGACACGCTGAAAATTCGGGGCGGCGCTCGTAGTAACGACTTCAGTCGTTTTCAGCCGCAGAACACCGGTCATTAGCGACTCAAGTCGCCACTACGAGCATTTTTCAGACACAGAGGCCCTTTCGTAATTCACCCGCAGAGGGGACGGCTACCCTCCCGCAGGCTTGAAATTCACTTTGGCAGCAGACTGAAAGCCGGGCGTGGCCTTGGGGATGCCGCCTCAGCCTGCGGGAGGGTGAACACCCACAATTATGAAAGGCTCTCAGGAGAGAGCATGGCCGGCCAAAAAAGTTTGCGGACTTTTAGACGTAGACCGACTCTCACCTACCGGGTGGTGACCTCGACGATCAGAGGTCTGATCCGCCTCCTCTGTCGGGTGGATGATGCCCAGTTGGCCCGGGTGCCGGACCAAGGACCACTCATCGTCGTCGCCAACCACGTCAACTTTTTGGAGGTGCCTCTCATCTACACTCACCTGCAACCACGCCCGGTGACCGGCTTTGCCAAAGTCGAAGTCTGGAATAATCCCTTCACAGGAGCATTGTTCAACCTGGGGGAAGCCATCCCGCTGTATCGAGGCGAGGCCGATGTGAGTGCTTTCCGGCAGGCGCTGAAGGCTCTGGAAGCGGGCCACATCCTGGCCGTGGCTCCCGAGGGCACCCGCAGTGGTCACGGGCGCCTGCAGCGCGGTCATCCAGGCGTCGTCCTCCTGGCGCTGCGCAGTGGCGCACCTTTGCTGCCTATGGTCCACTACGGCGGGGAACTCTTCTGGCGCAACCTGGCTCGCTTGCGCCGCACCGATTTTCACATCGTCGTGGGCCAGCCATTCTACCTGGACGCCGGCGGAAGCAAGGTGACCCGTCAGGTACGCCGGCAAATGATTGACGAGATCATGTATCAGATGGCAGCGTTGCTGCCCCCAGCTTACCGAGGCGTCTACTCCAATCTGGCAGCAGCCACCGAAGCGTACCTGCGCTTTCCTCCCGGCGCGGAAAGCAATCTCCATTTTGCCTTTCCGCACCACTTGAGTTATAATCGGAGCAGAAATGGTGATGACAATGCATAGCCTTCCTGATGAGTACAGAAACCTGTCGGATGACGAGATATTCGCCCGCATCAGAGTCGCCCGAGAGAAGCTGGGACCGGATGTAGTCATTCTAGGCCACCATTACCAGCGAGAGGAGGTCATCCAATTCGCCGACTATCGGGGCGACTCGCTGGAGCTTTCACGCGTTGCTGCCACTCAAGCCACGGGAGCCCGCTACATCGTCTTCTGCGGGGTGGATTTCATGGCCGAGACTGC
>JAOZOT010000254.1 GCA_029933115.1 Anaerolineae bacterium
AGAACGCAGCTTCCATCGCCGCCATGATCCTGACCACCGAAGCCCTGGTAACCGAGATTCCGGAGAAGGAGCCTCCACCGCCTGCTCCACCGCCGTATTAGACCACCTGGAAGCGGAGAATAGCTTCACAGGAGCCTCTCCTGGGTCACATCCTGAGCCCTGCCCGGGAGAGGCTCTCGCTTTTGCGTGCTCGGCAGAGTTGCCGGATTGCTTCCCTTTTGAGCCAAGGTATAGTATAATAAATAGCGTATTGCCTACATCCATCGAAGTGAGAGAAGCGGAAGGTTAGATGAAGACTTTTAACGGCTTTCCCGCCGGTAGAGTAAAGTTCACCTCTATCCCTAACCTCTTCTTCAGCGAGTTGTTGCCGGCCATTGATGACCTGGCTGAACTGAAGGTGACGTTGCACATTTTCTGGTTGCTGTCTCAGAAGAAGGGTTATCCCCGCTACGTGAGCTTCAAAGAACTCGCCGGTGACGGGTTGCTTCTGGCCGGCTTGAAATCATTGGAGCAAGGCCCATCTGAGGAGTCTCTGCGCAAGGGACTGGAGAAGGCGGTGGCTCGTGGCACCCTTTTGCACGTGGCCGTCGAGCGGGATGGGAAGCGGGACGACTTGTACTTCATGAACACCGAACAGGGCCGGCGGGCCGTCGAAAAGATACACGAAGGTCGGTTGGAGTTGGAGGTGACCGTCTTGGCTGAGCCACCTGTGGAGGTCGAGCGGCCTAATATCTTTGTCCTCTACGAGCAGAACATCGGCCTCCTCCAACCTCTGATCGCCGAGCAGTTGAAAGAGGCCGAGCAGACTTATCCCAGCGAGTGGATCGAGGAAGCTTTCCAGATCGCTGTCGAGCAGAACAAGCGCAGGTGGGCTTACGTGCGCGCTATTCTGGAGCGTTGGGCAACCGAAGGTAAAGACGATGGCAAAGGCAAGCGAGATCCTAGAAAAGATCGCCGCCGCTACATCGAAGGAAAGTACGCCGAGTACATCAAACACTGAGTCGAGGAAAAGGGAGGTCTGTCCCATCTGCAAGGGGGCAGGATACGTGGCCAGAGACGTTCCTGTGGGCCATCCCGACTTTGCCCGCCTGTTCCCCTGCCGGTGCAAGCTGGCAGAGCTGGAAGCCAAACGCTTCTCGGCTCTCAAAAAGATCAGCAATCTGGGTGCTCTCTCCCACATGACCTTTGAGAGATTTGTGCCTCAAGGGCGTTTTGCGTTACCTGAGGTGCAGAGGGCCAGCCTTGAGTCGGCCTATAACCAGGCCCGTATCTTTGCCGAGAAGCCCCAGGGGTGGCTGGTGTTGCAGGGAGGCTTTGGCTGTGGCAAAACCCATCTGGCCGCGGCCATCGCCAACTATCGGCTCCAGCATGGCCACCCCGTCCTCTTTGTCGTGGTGCCAGACCTGCTCGATTATCTACGGGCTACCTATCGGCCCACCAGCGAGGTGGCTTACGACGAGCGTTTCGAGCAGGTGCGCACAGCTCCCCTACTCATCCTCGATGACCTGGGCACTCAAAGCACCACCCCCTGGGCTCAGGAGAAACTCTACCAAATCATCAACTACCGTTACAACGCACGCTTGCCCACCGTGATCACCACCAACCGCGAGTTGGAGGAGATTGACCTGCGGCTGCGCTCACGCCTGGTTGACCCTCAACTGACAACGGTGGTGCATATCCGTGCTCCCGACTATCGCCGCCCTGCTGAGGACACCAGCCAGTCGGAATTGAGCAGCCTCCACCTTCACCACGACCAAACCTTTGGCAATTTTGACCTGCGCACTCACGAGTTGCTGGCCGACGAGCGAGAGAACCTCAAACAAGCTTTCCTCATCGCTCAGGAGTACGCCCAAAACCCTCAGGACTGGTTGGTCTTCACCGGCACCTTTGGTTGTGGCAAGACCCATCTGGCAGCGGCTATTGCCAACTATCGGGTGAGTCAGGGACATCTGGCCCTGTTCGTTGTGGTGCCCGACCTCCTTGACCACCTGCGAGCCACCTTCAGCCCCGACGGTCTGGTCTCTTACGACAAGCGCTTCGAGGAAGTACGCACCGCCCCTCTCCTGGTTCTGGACGACTTGGGCACCGAAAGCGCGACTCCTTGGGCCCGGGAAAAGCTCTTCCAGTTGTTTAACTATCGCTACAACGCCCGGCTGCCGACGGTCATCACTATGCAAAAGTCGGTGGAGGAACTGGAGGAAACCAACCCCCGCCTCAGCTCCCGCATGTTGGACATCTCTCGCTGCACCGTCTTTGCCATCCTCGCTCCCAGCTACCGGGGCAGCAGGAAGAGGACCCGCAAAGGACGGCGGAGGGGAACTGGGAGCAGGGTCCCCCAACAAGGGCGGAGGAATCTGGGGGTGTAGACGCTGCCTTAGCCGAAGAATCACTATACGCAGTAGCGCAAAAGCAATCCCGTTTCGCCAGCGCGAGGGGAGGGAACCACGGGAAGCATACGAATCTCATCGCACGCTCGACCACGCGGCCAGCATCGCCGGCAAATCCTCCGGGAAAACAGCCAGACCGCTTTGACGGGCAGATTCCCACAGCCGCCGGTCAAAGGTGGCCATGGTAACGGGCTCGTCCATCCCCTCCTGCCAGACCAAGGCAGAGGCCAGGTGGACGGCATCATAGCCGCGCAGCCCATGTTGCCAGGCCAGGCTATCGGCCCGCGCTACCAGCGCTTCAGTTATCTGAATGCGAACAAAGTCGGGCCACTCCGCTCGGAACGCCTCCAACGCCGCTTCGGCTTCGTCGGGCAAGAGCACGCCCATCCGCCTAGCTTTGGCCAGGGCAGCCGCAATCTCGGCCCGGCTGATGAGCCCGGTCCCCACCAATGAGGATGCTTCAATTGCCTGGTGTACCTCAGCCGTCCCTGGCTCGATCACGTATCGCTTTATGGCAGCGCTGGCATCCAGGTAGAGAATCACTCGCGGTCCTCCAGCAGCAGGTCAGCTACCATCTGCGGGCCACGAGTTGTGGCCACTGGCATGGTAGGCGATAGGGGGCGCCCACTCCATGAGACCAGCCCTGCTTCAACCATCGTCTGAAGCTTGTCCTCTGGGGGAAGGCCGGCCGGGACAATGCGTCCGATGGGTCGCCCCCGCTCGGTGATAAGCACAGTCGCGCCCCCTTTGACCTGCCGCAGATAGTGGCTCAGGCGGGATTTCAGCTCACGGATACCCACGGTCGTTTGGATCATGAAAAATCCCTCCGAATATATTTGTAGTCACATTATACTGCAAGAGGCCACAAACGTCAATTCGTGGTCTACGTCTCAAGTGATGAACGGGAGGAGCCAGTAGGATGCGCAAACCGCTGGCCCTGACCAACTGGAAGATGGAGATGACGGTGGCCAGAAGCCTGGCCTTCGTGCGGGACTTTCAGGCGGCCATTGGCGACCTGGCACAAGAGGTGGACATCATCCTCTGCCCGCCTTATACCGCTCTCTATCCCATGGCCCAGGCCCTCAAGGACAGCCCCATCGCCCTTGGGGGGCAGAACGTCTCTACAGCCCCCGGTGGGGCTTACACCGGTGAGATATCGGCCGCTCTGCTGGCCGATGTGGGCTGCCGCTGGGTGCTACTGGGCCACTGGGAGGTCCGGCGTCACTTCGGTGACACCGATGAGACGGTGAACCTCAAACTCCGCGCTGCTCAAAGCGCCGGCCTGAGACCCATCCTTCTCGTGGGGGAAGCCAAGGGGGAGCAGGGCCGTTTCCGGGAGGCTCTGGCGGCGCAATTGCACCAGGTGCTGGAAGGCTGCGACGCCCGGCAGATCGAAGAGATGGTCGTGGTGTACGAACCTGAGTGGACGATCAACGTTGAAGAGCCCGCCTCGCCTGAGCACGTCGGTGCGGGGTGTGGTTTCATCCGGAAGTGGCTGGCCAAGCGTTACGGGGCTCCAGCGGCTCAGGCAGTGCGCATCATCTACGGGGGCAGTGTGACGCCGGCCCACGCGCTGGACCTGCTGAGGTCGCCGGATGTGGACGGGCTGGGCGCCGGTCGCAAAGGCCGCCAGGTGGAGGCTTTTGCAGAAATTGTGCGCCTGATCGCCGCGGCCAAGAGGTTCAAACCTGCGGGTAGATGAGTATACGAACTTGTTCTAATCGTCGGCAGGGGATTCTTCCCGGGCCTCTCGCCGACGCCGCCAGATAGAGAAGGGGATCGTCTCCAGGAAAAGCAAGGTCATCAGACAACTTCCCCCCCACAGTCCCAGCCACGGTCCGGCTTTTTCCAGGAAGACCAGCCACTTGCTGCGTGGCTGCAAACTGGCTCGCCACTGGGTCTCCAACCCCTCAAGACTGACCCCCAGAGCCCGCTCTACACCTCCTCGGCAAGAGGCTCCATCAGCATAGGCAGAGATGAGGCGAGCCAAGCCCTGACGGCCATAGCGATCACGGATAAAGCTGACCACGCTGGCGCTCTGGGCGTAGGAGAGTCTAGCCTCGCCGGCGTCGAGAGGGAAGGGGCCGCAGAGGGTCTCCAGAGGCACCAGATTATCCTGGCTTAAGGCGGTCTCCAGGACGATAGCGGCCTCTGGGTCCGGCAACTCTTCGCTGAGGGTGGCCAGACCCTCGTTCAGCCAGGAAGGCACAAAGCCGAAGGCGCCCCCAGCAGCCTGATAGATGAGCAAATGGGTGATCTCGTGAGGGATGACCCTTTTCATTGTGGAGAGGCTGCTATTATCAGGGGGGATGGCGGCTACGAAGGTGCCAAGTTCGGGGTAGGCTTGCCCGCCGACCCACTCCCGACCGGTGGGAGGTAGCGCCCCCTCAAGGTCGGAGAGATTGGCGTAGAGAAAAGCTCTGAGAGGCTGAGGTGTCCCCACCCCAAGGTCTGCGCCGATGCGAGGCACCGCCTCAACAGCTATGTCCAGAGCCGCCTGGCCGAAAGCTTCCGAGCCTTGATACCAGTAGACAGTGACCCCTTTTCCTGTGAGAGACTGCCAGGGGAAACGGTTGTCGTCGTAGGCAAAAGCCTGCACCTCAGTCGTCAGCCGATGGCCGGCCGCATCGCCAAGAGTCCACCAGTACTCGATCCGGCTGAAGGGCTTGATATAACGGCCTCGGAGGTCGTAGATATGATCCACCGTCACGGAGGGACCGGCTACGAACTGAGGGTGTTCTACAGTGGTCGTGGCATCGCCTGTGGCCCGGAAGGAGAGGACGACTTGAGTGATGCCGCTGGCGCTGCTGGCTTCCAGGTGAAAACCGAGTTGTCGGCCAAATTCGTAATAAGAGCTGCTTTCGACGACAACGATCTCACCCTCGGCCTCGAGCATCCGATTGCCGCTCAGGATCAAACCGAGGCAGAGCAACAACGCTGAAACGAATCGCCTTCTCATGGCTCGCCCTTTCCTCCTGGGTTGTCACACCACGTTCTCCGGGCACTCGCTTGAGTCCTGGGGGTGAGACCCTCGTAAGAGCGTGTCTGAAAATTCGGGGGGGGCGGCGCTCGTAGTAATGACTTCAGGTAACTACCCAGGCATGGTTGATTTCAAGCCCCCTGCGAAGCGGGGG
>JAOZOT010000025.1:0-4228 GCA_029933115.1 Anaerolineae bacterium
TGGATGATGGCCTACGGCGCGCTGCCGCTGGGCCACGCCCACCCGCGCATCGTCGAAGCGGTGAGCGAAGCGGCTGCCGGTGGGACGCTCTTTGCCGCCGCCACGGAAATAGAGGTCGAGGTGGCGGAACTGATCCAGCAGATGGTGCCCAGCGCCGAGCGGGTGCGCTTTGCCAATACCGGCACCGAGGCAACTATGGCAGCCATCCGATTGGCAAGGGGCTACACCGGCAAGCCCAAGTTCATCAAATTCGAGGGACACTATCACGGCTGGTACGACGACTTTCTGGTCAACGCTCATCCGCACCCTCTCGTCTCGCTGGGCCATCGTCACGATCCCATCAAGATCGCCGACAGTTCTGGGCTGAACCGGCGCGCTTTGGAGGACACCATCGTCGTGCCCTGGAACGACCTGCAAGCAGTAGAGCGCGCCATTGACACCTATCGGGGACAGATTGCCGCCATCATCACCGAGGGGATCATGGGCAACATGGGCGTCATCCCGCCGGAGCCGGGCTATCTGCAGGGGCTGCGCGACCTGACCCGCGACAATGACATCCTGCTCATCCTCGACGAAACTGTGACCGGCTTCCGCATTGCGCCTGGCGGCTGCCAGGAGCACTACGGCATCGTGCCCGACATTTCGACCTTTGGCAAGGCGATGGGGGCTGGGTTGCCGGTGGCCGGCTTTGTCGGCCGGGCCGAGGTTATGGAGGCGCTGGAGTGGGGCGGGGTGCTGCACTATGGCACCCAGAACGCCTCGCGCATTGGGTTGTACGCGGCGCGGGCCAGCTTGCAGGAACTGACCCGTGACGACGGCGCAGCTTTTCGCCAACTGTGGCGCATCGGGGAGAAGCTCTGTCAAGGGCTGCGCATGTTGTTCGAGGAAACAGGCACAAAAGCGATTGTACAAAACGTGGGGCCGATGTTGCACATCATGTTCACCGAACGCCCCGCTATCCGCGATTACCGCCAGTTCTGTGCCCACGTTGATCGTGCCAAGTATCAGAGGTTTGCGTGGGCGCTCTTCAAGTACGGAGTGTACATGACGCCCTCTGCCACCCTCCACTCTGTCGTGTCGCTGGCCCACACCGATGAGGATGTGGATTTTACCCTCGAAGCAGCTAGAAAGGCGCTGGCCGATGTCGAATAAGTTTGCCAACAGCAACGGCGTTCTGGCGGGAAAGGTCGCCCTGATCACAGGCGGTGCGTCGGGCATTGGGCGAGCGACGGCCTTGCTCTTCGCCCGCGAAGGCGCGGCGGTCTCTGTGGCGGATGTGGACCAGGCCAAGGGGCAGGCCGTCGTGCAGACGATCACTGAGGGCGGTGGGCGGGCCATCTTTGTGCGCTGCGACGTGACCCAGGCCGGAGACTGCCGACGGGCTGTGCAGCAGACTGTCGGCGAACTGGGCGGACTCGATATCCTTTTCAACAACGCCGGTATCATCCGGCGAGCTTCTGTGCTGGAGACGAGCGAGGAGGACTGGGACCGAGTGATGGCGGTTAACGTAAAATCGGTCTTTTTGTTGTCCAAATACGCCATTCCTGTTATGGCCCAGGCAGGTGGCGGGGTGATCATCAATACTGCGTCGGGCTGGGGGCTAGTCGGGGGGCACAAGGCGGCCGCGTACTGTGCCTCGAAAGGGGCGGTGGTCCTGCTGACCAAGGCCATGGCCCTCGATCACGGCGAGCAGAACATCCGCGTCAACTGTATTTGTCCCGGCGACACCGATACACCTATGCTGCGCGATGAGGCGCGACAGCTCGGCGAACCGAGCGAGGACTTTTTGGCCGAAGCCGCCCGGCGCCCCCTGCGACGCATTGGTCGGCCAGAGGACATCGCCCAGGCGGCGCTATATCTGGCCGGCGACGCCTCGTCCTTTGTCACCGGCACAGCACTGGTGGTGGACGGCGGAGGACTGGCCGGGTAGGGAGGAAATGATGCGTGGTTTGAGAAGCAAACGGGTTCTCATCACCGGCGGGGCGAGCGGCATCGGCGCGGCGACGGCAGCGCGTTTCCTGGAAGAAGGGGCGCGCGTCGTCGTACTAGATCGCGACGATGCGGCACGCCGTCGTATCGAGCGCGATCTGCCGGCGCTGAGCGGCACCATCGGCGCCGATGTCTCGGATGCAGAGGCCGTGGCGCGGGCCTTCGAAGAACTGGACGATTTGTGGTCGGGATTGGATGTTCTGATCAACAACGCCGGCATCAGCGTGCGCAAGCCCTTTCTGGAGATCACTCTCCAGCAATGGCGCGAGGTGATAGACGTCAATCTCAACGGGATGTTCTTCGTGGCCCAGCAGGCGGCGCGGCGGATGCTGGCCAACGGAGGTGGCGTGATCCTGAATATGGGCTCGACCAACGGCCTGATGGGCTACCATTACTACGCCGATTACAATGCCTCGAAAGCAGGCGTCATTGAGCTGACGCGCTCAATGGCCCTGGAACTGGCCCCCACAGTGCGCGTCAACGCCGTCTGCCCGGGCTACATCTTGACGCCGATGCAGGAGGCGGAATACACACCGGAAATGCTGCGCGCCTGTGAAAGCAAGGTGCCGCTGGGCCGGCTGGGCCGACCAGAAGAGGTAGCTGCCCTCTTTGCTTTTCTCGCTTCCGACGACGCCGCCTTTATCACCGGGCACTATTTCGTAATTGACGGGGGAGAGATCGCGGGAGGACTGGCCAGCCAGCGGTGAACAGCCTGGATGCGGAAATGACGACGACCCGCATTTTTGACAGATGGTGGGTTCGTGGTATAATATAGTTGAGGGAGGATTCTCCCAAGCGGGCGTAGCTCAATGGTAGAGCTCCAGCCTTCCAAGCTGGCAGTGAGGGTTCGATTCCCTTCGCCCGCTCTTATCCACTGTTGGGCCTATAGCTCAGCGGTAGAGCGGCCGGCTCATAACCGGTTGGTCCCGGGTTCGAATCCTGGTAGGCCCACTAGCGAATTTCGAAATCGCGACCCCTCGACCAAACGAAAATCGGGTTTCAGTGTCACGGCCGTTATCTCCTGCCCCTTTACATATAGACGCTCGAAAACGGTACACAGAATCTCCCGTTTCTGGTCAAAAGTCTCCAGCCAGTTATAGACATGACCAACACTAGAAGCTGCTTTGAGTGCCAGTTGGAGTGGGGGATCGAAAAGTTTGATGACTTGGGGATTATCTATCACAACATCATACAGAAGCTCAGAAACGGCTTGCTCCAATATTTCGCATCGAACGTGATGACGCTTCCCATTCTCGCATATCTCCATTGACCGGTAGTAACAAAGCTTATGCTTTGCTATGGTGCCATGCATGGAACTATCGCTGTCGAGAGACCAAAGCAGCCCGGTCAAGAGATAATCCCGGTGAGGAGTGTACGGGCCGCGTCCAATAGGACGATGATCATCTAAAATCTCTTGGACTCGCTGAAATGTCGCTGGATCAATCAAAGGTGGCCATGAACCGCGATATTCCTCACCATCGTATGTTACCAAGCCTATGTAAAATGTATTACGAAAGATAGCTCCCCACTGTGACTTGTGAATTTTACCTCCCTTGGCATTACGGTAACCCAGGTCCCAAGCAACCTCTGTCCAAGAAGCCAAGGTATATTTGCCGGTTGAGAATTCCTGAAAAGCATAAGTAATCTTGGCTCCAACCTCAGCAACTTCTAGCCACGAGTGAGTTAAATCTCGCTTTTTTTCATACCCAAATGGAGCGCGAAAAGGCCACTGACCCTCAGCTACTGCTCGCTTCATTCCTGCTTTAACCTTCACTGACAGATTAGCACTATACCATTCAGCCATGACCTCTAACATGCCTTCCATAACTACAGAATTGACATCGTTGTGGTCAATGTGCTCGGTAACTGAGTAGATAAAAATCCCTTGCTCCTTTAGCAGAGCTTTGTATGTGACGGACACAAACCGTGACCGGGCAAATCGGTCCAGAGCGTGGACAAGAATGGCCTCGAATTTGCCAGCCAGGGCATCACGGATCAAGCGGCGAAAGGCAGGGCGTTTGTCGGAGCGACCAGAATAGCCAGGGTCAATGTATTCTTCCACCACTTCCCATCCCTGTTCTTTGGCATACTGCCTCATCGCCTCCAACTGCGCGTTCAGGCTATATTTCTCGGCCTGTTCTTCGGTTGATACCCTAGCATACAGAGCGACTTTCATTTACTGGCAATCTCCATAAACCTTAGAGGTGCATTTGGCAATGACCTATGGTAGAATAAGAAG
>JAOZOT010000025.1:4328-12175 GCA_029933115.1 Anaerolineae bacterium
AATCTCCATAAACCTTAGAGGTGCATTTGGCAATGACCTATGGTAGAATAAGAAGTAGATGCGCAAACGATACCCCAGCGCCTTCCTTTAGAGGGAAAGAAGTAAATGAAAACCTACATGACTTTTACCAAGGCTGTTGAACAATACAATATAGAGAGTAAGAAGCTACAGGAGTTGGTAGACCAGGGCGAAATCAGAGCCGCTTTGCTGGAAGATGAGTTGATTGTCCTGATAGACGATGTGAGAGCTTACGTTGCTGAACGAGATGTGACCCGTGACCAATTCAAGCATTTGGAAAACCAACCCATCATATTGAGTGAAGCCGCTAGAAAGTACCGCTTCAATACAGGTAGCCTTTGGCGTTGGATAGGTAAGGATCAAATCCGTATCCTGAAAAGGGATGGGTACCGTGTATTCCTCAACGAAGCTGATGTAGCTTACGCTAGGGCCCTCGCCGACGCTAAAAAATTACGCTCTGGCCAATCGCTATTTTGAAACGGGGCGCAATCCCACGCTTACGCCCCCAGAATAACCAAAGGTGCATCCCGTGGGTGATGCACCTTTATTTTATCATGTATTTTGCAGCTTGTCAAGCGTAATTTTTTAAGATTATACCACTTGACAAGCTGCAAAACTTCTGGTATAATACTCCATAGGCGGTGCAATTTTGCCCCCCCCTATGGAGGGAAAGGATGACTGAAAACAATTCGCTGAGATTATCGGACAAGCTGGTATTGGTTGCTCTGGAACTCTTGATTCCCAAACAGAAAGAGCAACCTATCAAGAGAACCCACATCGCCAACATTGCCGGTGTCTCCCCACGGACAGTGACCAATTCATTGAAGCGGCTGCAACAGTTGGGGATAGTTTCTGTTGAAAGGCCGCACACCGGTACCTATTACACCTATACCTTGCACAAAGACAAAGCGCCACAAGTGGAAGAGTCTTCCTTGCTGGCGCTTTTGTTATAAAACGAGGAGGTCAATCATGGGTTGGATGTCTCGACTGAACCGTGACGCACTAGACTATTACTTGCGCGGTGAGGGTGGCGAGTTGGCACGGCGAGAAGCCCAACAGGAGTTGTATCGCCGTGGCCAGGCAAGCATCAGCGAACAAGAGATGATTGAAATACTCAGACAGAAAGGCTACGTGGTTTTTCATGAATCTGATGACAATGGTATCGCCTGTCCCTATTGCGGAGTGGGGTATATGCCATGATGGCATCCACACACATCGCCCTGGCGCTCCTGGCTGCTAAATTCGTCTACCCACCCGCTCAGGCCACCGATTGGGCGAGTGGAAGAGTCTTCCTTGCTGGCGCTTTTGCTGTAAAGATTTCTACATAGGAGGAGTATCATGAATCGGACTCAAAATTGGACTCACCCGCGCTCCGCACTTGTAAAGAGTGCCACCCAAAGCGTCATTCGAGGATGGGGAAGCATCGGTGAGATAGCTGAAAACACATTGCGCCGCCATTACATTGGTAAGTCTCCAGAGCGTGCATTAAAGCGGCTTGTCCAAGATATTTATCAAGCTGTGCTACATTCCAATCCCTCAACGGAATTCAAGCAGATGGAAGCGAGGCTTCTGGCTGAGGGATGGCGATTCTTGCCAGTTAATGACGCTGGAAGCGAAGGCGTCTTCATTCATGAACCGACGGGCAATATGGTCAACCGCAATGGTGGTGTTTTTGAGACGTATGAGGATGCTGTGAAGGCCACCTATAACAGTGCGACGCGGGCATATCTACAGGGAGACGGCCTATGATGTCATCCACACACATCGCCCTGGCGCTCCTGGCTGCTAAATTCGTCTACCCACCCGCTCAGGCCACCGATTGGGCGCTGGTGAGCCTGGGGGCCATCGCCCCGGATTTCGATGCGGGCGGGGGGATGATCACCCGCCCCTCACAGTGGATCCCCGGCCTGCCCCGGTTGTTCGGGCGAGCCCTGGACGGCACCACCAAACTGGTCTCCCAAGCTACCAGGGAGATTGCAGGCCACCGGGGGCCGCTGCATTACCCCATCATCGCCCTGGGCCTGTGGCTGGCGGCCACGTTCGCCGACCTGCCCTGGCTGCGTTACATCGCCTTCGGCTACGCCGCCCACATCCTGGCCGATGCTCTCACGCGGGCGGGGGTGCCGCTGTGGGGGCCTTTCTCCCGGCGCGATGTGGGATTTCTCCCCAGGTCGCTGCGAATTCGCACCGGGAGCGCCACAGAGCGGCTTCTAGGAGGGGTGGTGTGGGGCTACCTGGGATTTTCCCTCTACCAGGTGCTCAGGCAAGGTTTCAATGCCCAGGAGCTACTGACCAATGGCAGCGCAAAAATCCAACAATTGCTGGCGCGGGCGATGCGCTATCTGCAATGAGCCGGTTCAGAGCGGGGGGAATATCAAACCTCCCGGTCCCAAGGAAAAAGTGGTTTGCATTTGGTGCCTCATCACGAGGCTGAAATGTTCACATTTGGAAGCCTGTTCGCGGGAATCGGTGGCATAGATCTGGGACTCGAACGAGCAGGAATGATCTGCCGCTGGCAAGTGGAGGTTGATCCCTTCCGGCAAGCTGTGTTAGCAAAGCACTGGGATGTACCGCGTTACAGTGACATCCGGGAGGTAGATTTTGAGCAAGTTGAGAAGGTCAATCTTATCGCGGGCGGATTTCCCTGTCAGCCAGTCAGCACAGCAGGGAAAATGCTCGCGCAAGATGACCCCCGATGGTTATGGCCCGAGTTTGCGCGTGCCATTCGCACATTACGACCAAATTTCGTACTTGTGGAAAACGTACCAGGTCTCCTTGTTCGGGGGGTTGGCGATGTACTCGGAGACTTGGCCGCCTGCGGGTACGATGCAGAATGGCAAATGCTACCGGCAGCAGCTTTTGGTGCCCCGCACATTCGGCAGAGGTTGTGGATTGTGGCCTACACTCATACGTGGAGACGGAAAGTGTACAGTTACATCCCAGAAGGCGAAGCGATTATATTCAGCAGGAGATACACTCCTCCAACGCGCGAGGAGGATCGAAGGAAAAACTGGTGGTCAACTGAACCCGCTCTGGTGCGAGTGGTTCATGGGTTTCCCGGAAGGGTGGACAGACGTATAATGGCTCTGGGCGATGCAGCCGTCCCGCATGTGGTGGAGTGGGTGGGGCGACAAATTCTCAGAGCAGCATATCTATGAAAGGAGTGTATCATTCATGTCAGAGACAGAAAGCTTTGATTCGTGGGCCATCATAGAATTGTTCGGCCACAGCCGGATCGCCGGCCGGGTATCTGAACAGACTATCGGGTCACAATCCTTCATCCGCGTGGATGTGCCTGAAATAGACGGCACACCGGCATTTACAAGGTTCTTCGGCAATGGAGCAATTTACTCCATCACTCCGGTTTCTGAAGAAGTCGCACGGCTGGCAGCCAAGCGGATGCAAGTCCAACCCATCCGTATCTACATGCCAGAACTCTATCTCCCATCGCCGGACCTTGAAATTGATGAAGAGGAAATTCCATTCTGAGAGGTAGCAAATGTTTGATCCTGCCCGACTTTTGCTAAGCGCCGTTATCCTATTTGCCTTTTGCCTGGCCATCACTTGGTTTATCGGCCTGGCGTTGGATGCATTATTGAGCAAGGTTTCTGAGAGCACTGAGGAAGCACAATGTACGGACCAATAGCAGGCGGCCTCTATGGGGCTTGCCAGGAAGTTTACCCCAGGCGTCAAGAAGATGATGGGCTCTGTGGCAACTGCCATCAACGTCCCAGAGAATGGGGCGATTGGCTTTGTCAGCAGTGCCGGCAAGAGTTGGAGGAGAAGCTCAAAGCCCATGACCCCGAAGTTTGAAGCCTGGGCTACGGCCCTGGCCGACCGTGACCGGTTGCTGCTGAATCTGACCATTATTGCGGCCTCATGGCTCAGCATCTGGATTCTCCACATTCGCAAGTCCGAACGCTTTCAGCGTTTGGCCTGGATAGGAGTCTACATTGTCTTCTACGCGACGCTGGTTTACAGCTATCTTGCTTATCGGAGCGGGGCTTAGGCTGCTGCACCTGGGCGGGCCGTCGCTGTGGTACGATGAGTGCTTTTCGGCCTGGCTGGCCAAGTTGCCCCTCAGCCAACTGTTGAAAGCCACCGCCGGCGACGTCCATCCACCGCTCTATTACTTGATACTGGCCGGGTGGTGCCGAATCTTTGGTTATTCCGAGGTGGCCCTGCGCTTCCCCTCGGTGATCTTCGGCGTGACCAGCCTGTGGCTTTGGAAACGCATCGGTGAAGCCTTGCAGCTCCCCACGAAAGTTGTCTTGTTGGCCCTGGCGTTCATGGCCGTCAGCCCATCGCTGCTCTTCTACTCCCAGGAGACACGGATGTACTCACTGCTGATTGTCGCGGCGAGCCTGGCTACCCTCGGGGTCATCCGGCAATCATGGCCTCTGCTGGTCATCGGTGGGACCGTGGCCATGTACACACACAACATAGCCTGGGTCTATCTGCTGGCCCTGGGCCTGCTGGCCCTGGCCAGGGGCTGGACCCTGCACAAGCTGGCTCTGGCAGTCGCTCTGATCGGGGTAGCCTACGTGCCTTGGGCCTATCATCTTTTCACCCAGGTGCAGGAACTCAACGGCGGTTACTGGATTCAGCCACTCAGGTTGGGTGGAATCTTCTATAGTTTCTACCCGCTCACTTTCTTCTTTGGCCTCCCATCGTTTGCGGCCGTGCACGGCTGTTTAATCACCATCGTCCTGGTGATCATCGCTCTCTGGAAAGCCGTCAGCCATTACAAAACGACCTACCCATTGCTGATACTCTTCATATTACCTCCAGCAGCGGCAGCAATCGTCTCTTGGCTATGGCAACCGATATACTTTTATCGCATCCTGTTGCCCATCGTGCCGGCGATGCTCTTTCTTTTCGCCTACGCCTTCCTGCAAATGCGACGGCATAACGCCATACTGCTGGCCCTATTGGTGCTGCCCCTCCTGGGCCTGGCCCTCTACCGTCAATTCGGCGACACGCGGGCGCTGCGCCAAACCGAACGGGAAAACAGCCAAGTGATCGCTGAGAATTGGCGGACAGGAGATTGCATCTTCCACATGAACGTGGGCAGCGCCATCACAATGGGCTACTATCTGCCCGGCAAGCCACAATTTATTTGGGCCGGACCGGCGGCCATGTTCAATGGGGCACTCAGCGTAGAAACACAAAAGACCATCGGCCTCGACCGGCGCGAATTCGCGAATCTACCCGGGACCTGCCAGCGTGTCTGGCTAGTGTGGGCTGAGAACCCCCTCACCCCGCCGCACGATGAGGCCGAGCGACTGATAGCGCAGCACAACGGACGGAAATTTTACACCTTCACCAGCAACGAGTTCATTGAAGCAACCTTGTGGATTCTTGAAGGAGGAAATAGTGATTGATCTCAAACTCTTTGAACAAAGATTCATGTTGTATCTAACTGAAATCAGATCGGCCCGTAGGCTCCAACAAGCAGCTTGGGCAACCCCAGCAGATGTAGAGAAGTTAGAAGAATTTATTACGGACCTTCAAATAGCGATAAACCGCGGATGTGCTGTACTAAATGAGGCAGCGCAAAAGCTTGATGAGGTCATGCCGGAATTCTAAAGGGACCAATATGGCTGAGCTCACCTATGAGGAAATCACCCGAGCCAAAGAATTGATACGGGCCGCCCGTCCCCTGGCCATTGACGTGTGGATGGAATTCATAGGGCATATCCGCCAGTTTCTCTCTACAGACGATTTAATCTTATTAGAGAAATGGACCCGGGCGCGCTGGTCAGAAGATTCATTACCGTTTAATGTTCTCCTTCTTGATCTCCTCATTGGGGCTGATGACGAGAGGCTGGCAGAAATCATACGCGAGTATGAAGATGTGTGGCGCAATGGTCTATCGTGTACCATACACGGCTTTGAATGGGGCGAACAGTGGGATTATGAAGATCACACCACCTATGACTATGAAGAAGAAGGCCACATTGAATTCATTGAAATGCCCCAATTTATCCACCCAACTCTAGATCTGGACGATGACGGAATTGTTTATCTCTCCCAACAGCGAGCTATGAGAGAGGTACTGGGAGATGGACGAATCATTGAGGTCATGCGACCGGTTATCATCACCAGCGACCGCAGGGTTTGGCATATGCCTCATTGCAAACGCCATGATGAGATCATCCGGTTGCCTAATCGCAAAGCCATTTGGCGTCCATTAGAGCGGGCCACAAACCGCTGGTCGCTCGCTTCCATGCAAAACTTTCTCAACAACGGAGCTACCGTCAACCCCTGGGCGCTATATTTGGACATTGAACAGATTTTCAAAAAGCGAGTATGGACACCTGATGAGGGCAATTATGTGATCTTTGCCTTATACGTGATCCTCTCTTACGTGTTTCCCGTCTTTGAAGCTGTGCCTTATCTCCACCTTTTGGGCTTGGCTGGCTCCGGCAAAACTACAGTGGCCAAGATCATGGCTCAGCTCGGGTTCAATGGCCGGATTGTGGTAGATCCTACCGAAGCGAGCTTGTTCCGTGACATTGAACAGGACCGCCCCCTAATGATCCTCGATGAGCAAGAGAACATCGGCACCCGCAAGGCAGGCCAGGAGGCCCTGGCCACCATCTTGAAGGGTGGATACAAAAAAGGATTGACGGTTCCCCGTCAGGAGAAACGCGGTGCCAAATGGGTTACAGTCAATTTCGACATCTTCTGTTGCAAGGTGATCGCCAACGTTTACGGCCTGGAAGACATCCTGGCGGATAGGGCTATCCCCGTTATCATGCGCAGAATACCCCCCGATTTGGAATCTCAATATCGGCAAGACGAGCTAACTCAAGCTGCTGTTCAGGATCTAATAGACAATCTCTATCTCTTCACTATGCTACACATGCCCAGGATCGCCGCGTTTGCGAAAAACGCCAATCATCGCTTATTCTCTGGCCGCACGAACGAAATCTTTAGTCCGCTTCTCACTCTGGCTGCTTATTTCGATATTGAATGTGACGGACGGCCGAATGACCGCGAGCTCTATCACGAACTAGCCACCACTTTGAAAATGAAGGCAGAGCAACGGCAAAGCTCGAAAATGGAGAGTCCAGAGGAGATGTTGAGACAAGCCCTTTGGAACCTACTCAATGGGGCAGAGGAAGGCGAGTTCAGCAGCCAGGAGATCGCTATAGAATTCTACGCCCTTCATACCTCTCCCCCCAATTATTTCAACGATGTCTGGCTGGGGCGTACCCTGGCCAAAATGGACATTGTGAGAGGAGAAGCTGACAAACGACGGGCTCATCATGCGGAAGAAGTCCCACATTTCGATTACCGAACCGGGGATTTACACCCAGATTGGCTGGTTAAAAAACGCTTGACTTATTATAGAATCCGCGCCGACAGGTTATGAGTTCTCTATCCAAATATCCTGTAGCACTTGGAGCACCTGTAGCAAAATCCGATTTTGCTACAGGACTACAGGTTTTTTCCAGATATATAAGGGCACCCTCAAAAAAAGGCATTTTTGGGTTCACGGCCTGAAGGTAATTAAGCCTATTTATATATAATATTTATATATATTACAGTTTTCTACCTACTGATTTTTAGGTTCTGTCTGCTTTTTGCTACAGGGTGCTACAGGTTTGCTACAGGTTTGCGCCAGGATACGTATTAACATAATTTTGCTACAGGTATGTGCTACAGGATGCTACAGGATAAGTTGACAATAACTAAAGGAAGGGGATTATGTATACCCAATTCATCAACTGGTTATATACCCAATTCATCAACTGGTTAAAAGCATTTTGGATCTCGTTCAAGGTAGCTCGAAATGCACAGCGGCTTATTTTCTTGCTAGA
>JAOZOT010000025.1:12275-19152 GCA_029933115.1 Anaerolineae bacterium
TTTGGATCTCGTTCAAGGTAGCTCGAAATGCACAGCGGCTTATTTTCTTGCTAGACCTGGTGCGCGAATGGGGTATGGAGCGCGAGCTCACAGCAGCGCAGCGAAGCATACTCACTACATACTGCAATATGGTTAACCGCTTTCTCTCTGAGCATCCATATCTGGACAGTAACATCTGGCCATTGGCTCAGGCCCGGCAATTGTTTCGGAGATCGGCTGCTTTGATAGTGATAGGGGAAAGGATCATCTATGGGGCTGATTAGTTGGGCATTGCCACGACGGAAGCCGAAAGACCGAGCTGCCGAACTATTGAAGGAAGAGCGCAAGCGCCGCAAGGCGCTGGAGAAGCAATTGAGGCGAGAGGCCACGATTTACCGGCGGCTCATCGTCCAGCGGCTCAACCGGTTGAATCTTTGCTACCGCTACAAAAAGAAAGAGCGCGATTGGTTTGAAAGCGGTATCCAATCAATACGTTTCCTGCAGGTCGCAGCTTCACCGGAGGCCATCTATCTCCAGGTGGATACCCGGCGTATCCCCCGTGGTGTCAGCATCTCGCAGTTGGAAGACGATGATGTCTTGCGGAACTTGTCAGCCTCTTGTCAGCGGCCGGTCAAAGTGGAGCACGGCCACGATGGGCATGACTTTTGGTATGTTGTGGAGCGATTGGCCGGCGTGGGCGGAATCCCGTCCAAAGTACTTTACGAGGATATGATTGCCATGATGCCCAAGACAGCCGGACCGCTGACCATCCCTATCGGCATGGGAGCCAACAAACGGGTCGTCTTCGCCAGCCTCGATGACATGGAGCAGGTCTTGATCGGCGGTGCCCGCGGCCAGGGCAAGAGCAATTTCATTGATAGCGCCATTTGTACTCTGATTCAGCGCAACTCACCGGACTATCTGAAGATGATCATGATTGACCTCAAGATTGTGGAATTGACAAAGTATACCAGAATACCTCACCTTCTCATACCGGTGGTCACTGATAAGGATGGCGTGATGCCGGCGTTGAAAATGTGTTTCAATGAGATCCAACGGCGGATGAAGCTGTTCCGGCCAGATGAAGACAAAGAGCCGGTTTGTGTGAACATCCAGGGCTGGAACTATAAATTTCCTCACCGGCGATTGCCCTATTGGTTATTGATTATTGACGAGTTGGCCGAAGTCAAAGCGGTCGGTGGCAATGACGCTATGTTTCTCCTTCAACGTGTCGGTGCCCTGGGCCGGGCAGCGGGGATCTATGGAATGGTAGCCACCCAGCGGCCTAGCTCATCTATTATGCCAGGCGAAGTGAAAGCCCACTATCCCACTCGGATTGCCTTCTCCTGCGCTGATGGTCCATCTTCAATGACTTTGATAGACAATTACGATGCGGTGAGGCTTCCGGGTCCTGGACACATGATCTTTGGCTATCGAGATAAGCGGATTCACTTGAAAGCGCCCCTCCTGAGCCAACGATTGGTAGAGGAAATTGTCCGGGGGGTTTTGACGAAGGAACCGGTTTTTGAAGAGATAAAGGTCCATAGTGTGACGCCAGAAGATATGTTCCGATATGCTCTTACCAATTTTGATGGCGCTTTCAGCTATCGGAAGATTTACAAGGCGTTTAGAGGAGAAGGGGTATCATCCCAGGAAGTGCGAAGGATAGGGGCAGCTTATGAGGTAGATTCAGCCGAGGAGCCCGTACCCGGGGAAAAACAGATTAACCTTGACGGGGAGCTATATGTATTGGTCAAAGGTGATGGGGGAAGTAGACCACGTAGATTGGTGCGTTATGCGCCATGCGCTGAAGCTGCCCAGGCAGAGGGCCACCCTGAAATTTCCGAAACCGCCGAAAGCCGCGAGACCCCATTGGGCTTTGAAAGCTCCCCGGCTGATGTGGATATGAGCGGTTTGGAGAGCCAGGCGGTGGAAGCTGACAAGGCTGACAAGCCAGACGGCGGCGAGGCCGCTTTGATGCTTGGGGCGCTGGACGTTGACGACGACGGTGCGATTGATGACGACTGCTTAGAAAAGGAGACACAATGATCACTTTCCTAATCCTCATCTTCGCTGCCCTACATAGCCCCCTCACCTGGGGCTCGGCGTTCCTACCCTTCTTCGCTTATGGCGTAGGGATCGTGGTAGTGGGATTCATCGGCTATAAAGTCCTCCGGAATCAGTTGCCCACCACCCCTCTTGACCTTCCTTTGCTTCTATTTGTATTGGTGGCTTTGATCTCCTCGCAATGGTTTTCCATCTGGCGGGTGGGTTCTCAGGTTCGCGTGCTCACTCTGATCGGCTATGTAGCTGCTTTCTGCTTCGTCTATTCGTATGTGTCGGAAGAGAAACTGACTGGAAGTGTTATCATCGCTGGATGGGTGATCATAGCCGGGATAATAGCCATCAGCTTATGTCATCTCCGAACGCCAACAGCAGAATTGCATGACCTGGGCAATGCCAATGTGCTGGCCAGCATTTTGTTGCTACATCTGCCTTTTGGGGCCAGAATAGAAGACAAGCGAACCCGAGGTGCTTGGTTTGTTCTGGGCGCGGTGGCCATGTTGGCCACCCGGAGCCGGGGTGGGCTGTTGGGCCTAGCCATGGCTCTGGGGGTGCTATGGGGGATTGACAAGCGATTGATCGTCGGGGCTAGCGCGGCGGCTCTGCCAGCACTCATTATGTGGAAACGGACGTCGGCTATAATTCGCTTGCGCTATTGGGAAGCGGCTTTACAAGCGTTTCTCTCCAGCCCCTGGTTCGGCATTGGCCCGGCCAATTGTTACCAGTGGATCACACTGCGTGTCGGTGAGGTGTGTCCCCACGCCCACAACATCTTTTTGACCATCGCTGCTGAGATGGGCATTGTGGGCTTGATTGTCTTCGGCCTGTTGCTGTGGCAGATTTGGAAACATCGCCGCTCAGGTCCAGCCTGGGCGGCCCTGGCGGGGTTCATGGTTCATAGCTTTGTTGACGATCCGGTATGGTTCTGGGCTCCTGGCCTGGGAGTGATGAGCCTGCTGGCAATCATGTTGAAAGGAGGACAAAACGATGGAGAGTAGCGGTATTAGTCCCTGGTCAGTCTGTCTTGGTGTCTTCTGCGTCTGGCCGCTGGTGTGGCTGGGGATCGGTTACTATTGGGGGAAATACGGTGCTCCCATCTCGATCAATCTGCCTCACAGGGATAGGTTTGACGATTTCGACTGAAAACAAAGAGACCACCGGCCACCACCACCGGTGATCTCCAGAAGGCCACTGATCGGGCCAGTGACCTTCGAGACAATGATAGCACAATAGCTACCATCAGTCAAGAAGGAACCGGCCGGAGAGCCGGTCTTTAATTTCAACAGGAGGTGAGGTTATGAAAGTTGCCATTTATGCCCGCTCAACCTGTGGGCATGGCGATGTTCAGCTAGAACACTTGCGAGCTCTGGCGGCTGAGCGGGGCTGGCAGGTGGTGGCCGAATATGTGGATGAGGCAATCGGCAGCCATACTCTGGATCGTTCTGGATTGCAAGAACTACTTGATGATGCAGAACAGGGAGATTTTGAACGGGTGTTGGTTGCTGATTGCGCCAGGCTCAGCCGCAATCCAAAGCAACTGTTACGCCTCGTGCATCTGTTGGCACAATGCGAGGTCAAAATTATTTGCCAGGAAAACTTAGAAGGAGGTATGAAATGCACAGGATAGGAATTGATATAGGCTTTGGGTATTCAAAGGCCGTCTGGCTTGACGGCGACAAGTTCAAGAGCTTGGTGATCCCATCTGTGTTCGGGCGCTCGGCTACAGTCCGCAATATGGACCTGGGCCTGGGCGGTCCGGCCCGGCGGCGGGTCTTTCGGCTGACCTATCAGGGTGAGGAGTATTTGATGGGCACTGATGCTTTACTCCATTCCCAGGTAGGTGTGACCTCCCGCCAGGACTTTGGCCGGGTCGGGAGCGATGAGGAGCGGATTTTGCTCCTGGCTCTGTTGGCCAAAGCGGGGCTAACCGACGTGGCCATTGTGACCGGGCTGCCGGTTCTGGCCTGGGATAAACGCCGTCTATTGCGGCGGTCCTGGCAAGGTGAGCATCAAGTCAAACTGGGCCGTAAGGAGATGACCATCACCGTCCACGAGGTCCGCACAGCCTGGCAGCCGGTGTTGTCACTGTACGATTACGCTCTGGCCATCGAGGAGGGCAAGCCGAAGCTGGCCAACGGGATGGATAATGCCAAATTGAGGAAGGGGTGGGCCATCATAGATGTAGGTCACAACACTACCGACGTGGCAGGGGTGATCAACCTCCAGCCCATTGAAAAGTTCTCAGGAGGTAGCAGGTTTGGTGGGCGTGACCTTCTGGCGGTGGTTCAGAGGGCCATCACCGACCGCTGGGGCATCCATCGCCCCTTGGCTGAGGTGGAAGCGGCGGTGAGGCGAGGAACCATTGACATCTACGATCACGAAGAAGACTTGACGGCCCTGGCCCAATCGGCGGCCAAAGACCTGGCTGCTCAGATCGTCAGTGATGTGTCGGCCCTCCTGGGTGATGGCTCTCGCTTCTACGGGATTCTACTGACAGGCGGCCCCGCGCCTCTCTTGAAGCCTGCCTTGTTCACTGCCTTCCCCCACAACTTGATTCTTATGGGAGATTCCCAAATAGCCAATGCGCGGGGGGCGGCCAAGTTCGCCCAGATGCCCGGGGTATTCAAATTGAACGCAGGGAGGTAATTATTGTCAGACAAAAAATGCTCGGCGAATTATTGTCAGACAAAAAATAGGGGTAGAGGACGTCCCAGGATCCACACCGGTCCATCGGAACGGGTGACCATCCGGCTTCGACGTGGGACTGAGCACGATGAGATCCTGACCGTCCTCGATTCCCTGCCTGATCGGGCCAAATCGGCCTGGATCGTTCACGCGCTTCTTTGTTACGTCCGGGGGGAGATCAGGGACGTAGAGCGTGAGACGCGGGAACTTTCTGAAGAGCTGGTGATGGATTTGGTTTCCATGTTTGCGGAGGATGATGATGGCGATATTGACCAGGTTTGAAGAAGCCAAACAACTGAGCATCGAGGAGCTACTGAAAGAGGACACCTGTGGCAAACATGTGCAGCCTGGCGACCTGGTACATCACACCGACAACCAGGCTTTTGAAGGCGTGGTGGTGAGTGTCCAGGATGGCCGGGCAAAAGTACGGGTACGGCGCTGGCATGGTGTGATTCCGCCCCAACCGGTATCGGTGCCGGTGATGTGCCTGGTGGTATTGGATTGATTGGAGGTGCACAATGATTCAATGTCCAATGTGCGGAGCGCAGCTTCAAATTGAGGTGCGGTCCGGCGGGAGAGAATGGACACACCAGGATTGGTGCCAATATAGCCACACGGTAGGTTCAGGCACCGCCCCTACCATAGAGGCCGGGGCTTCATGGTACAGAAAAGAACCGGCGCGGCCACCTGTGGGGGCTGACGTCGGTGTCCCCGCCGCCTGGGCCGGGCTGACTGGTGTAGCCCTATCCCTTCTGAGTATCCCCGTGACCGTTTGGGCCAAATGGCCCTGGTGGGCGCCTCTGGTAATATTGGGCGGGGGTGCGGGATTGACATGGCTGGCGCTCCTGATCCGCTGGCAGAATCTGCTATGGAGGATTGAGGAGCTTGTGGGGAGCGATCTGGATGGCGATGAGGTTGTCGGAGAACCCCAAGCTGTCCGTGTTGAACTAGTTGAGCCGGAGAAGCGCCAGGTCAGATTCATTGACCTACCCGTGGATGATGGGACGCTGAAAGATGTCGCTGTTGCTGTCCTATTAGGCGGGCGCTCTTTCTCCCGTCGAGGATTGGCCGGAATCATCTCTGACGGAGATTTCCGAGGCTTACAGACGGCGATGTTGCAAGCTGGATTGGCACGCTATAGAGATGGCAAACCCAACGCCGGAACAGAGTTGACGCCGGCCGGCCGCGCCATTTTACATCACTACCTACCCTGACAAGTGGGGTGGGGTGGGGTGGGTGGGGGACGGAGTAGCAACCCACCACCCCCCACCCTAGAGTAGGGGAGAGGAGGCAATGGTAATGACTTGGAAACTTATGACCATCTCTCTGGCCTTGCTACTGCTGACGGCCTGTGGACCAGACCCCGTCAGGCAGGCAAAAGCGCACGCGATTTACTCAGAAGCAGACACACAAGCGGCGGCAACGGCAACGGCGGTAGCGATTCAGGAAAGGTCAGCCGGTGTGGCCATAGCGGCAACAGCGACAGCTATTGCCGATGAGGAAGCGGTGAGAGCAGCGACACGGGATGACCGCATAGCGCGGCAAGAGAATCTGATTTGGTGGAGCACGGTCGGCGGTGTGATCACTCTACTGGCCATTGCCATTTCGCTCTCTGTTGCTTCCGTCGGCGGGGCCATGGCTTTTACCCGCCGGGCAGGACTCCAGGCGCGCTTGGTCAGGTTGGATAGAGCGACTCGAACTTGGCCGGTTATGTTGGACATCAAGACGGGCTTGCTGGTGGACCTGGAGACGGGGGAACGGGCCAGATTGGGCGAAGTCAGCCAGCTTGATCATCGCCGCTTGATCATCAGTGGTCAGGTGCGAACAACAGGGCTTTTGGCCCAGGCTGCTACAGAAATAGCCAAATCTGCAAAGAGCCCGCAGCCCGGTGATATGCTGCCTGCCATCGGACAGAGTGTGCCGTTGCTCCAGGAAGAGGAGAGATGATGATGCTTTACAAGATACTGGCTGTGATAGTGATGCTAATTGCGCTGTTTGCACTGCCAGGCTCGCTGCTGGCCGAGGGCACCCTGCAAGGAACCCAGGCCAACGTTGGGGCATTGTCGGTGTCGGCGTTGGGGCGCGTGGTCAAGGTTTGTCTTTTCCCTTACCGTCCCGGGCGGGTGTATTACTACATTGCTATTACAAA
>JAOZOT010000255.1 GCA_029933115.1 Anaerolineae bacterium
ATGGTCCACAACGGCATCGAGTACGGCGACATGCAACTCATCGCCGAATCGTACGACATTCTGCGCCGCGTGGGCGGCCTCTCGGCCCGCGAATTGCACGAGGTCTTCGCCGAGTGGAACCAGGGCGAACTGGAATCGTACCTGATCGAGATCACGGCTGACATCTTTGCCCGCATAGACGACGAGACCGGCAAGCCCCTGGTGGACGTGATCCTCGACGAGGCCAAGCAGAAGGGGACCGGCAAGTGGACCTCCCAGAACGCCCTCGACCTGGGCGCACCTACACCGACCATCAACGCCGCCGTCGAATCGCGCATTATCTCAGCTTACAAGGACGAACGTGTGGCTGCCTCGGTGCTGCTCTCTGGCCCGGCCATCCATTATGAGGGTGACCGTGACAGATTGATCCAGGCAGTGCGCAAGGCTCTCTACTCGGCCAAAATCTGCTCCTACGCTCAGGGCTTTACCCTGCTGAAAGCAGCCAGTGAGGAATATGACTACAATCTAAAAGTCGGCGAGATTGCCACCATCTGGCGCGGCGGCTGCATCATCCGTGCCCGATTCCTCGACCGCATCCGTGAGGCTTATGAGCGCAATCCAGACTTGCCTAACCTGCTGCTCGATCCTGGATTCAAAGCCGATGTGGAAAACGGCCAGGAGTCGCTCCGCTTTGTCATCAAGACCGCAGTGGAGAACGGCATCCCTTGCCTGGCTTTCAGCAGTGCCCTGGCCTACTTCGACGCCTACCGCACCGCCCGGCTGCCCGCCAACCTGACCCAAGCCCAGCGTGACTACTTCGGCGCTCACACTTACCGGCGAGTAGACAAGGAAGGCGTGTTCCACACCGAGTGGCAGGAATGAAAGCCATAGGTTCCGGGTAGAGTGTGATCGGGTGTCGTTGGGTGTCGAGAAGATGTGAGCTTTCTGGAAATGGACATCGTCCAGCACATCCGGGAGAGGATCCGAAGCAACCGTTACGAAATCTCGTTACATGCTGAGCGCGAACGCGAGAACGACGGTTTGCTGGTGTCAGACATTGAAGAGAGCGTGCTGCTCAGCGGTGAGCTACTAGAAGATTACCCTGATGATCCACGAGGTCACAGTTGCCTTGTTCTGGGTTTCAACCGGGCAGGCCAGGCTATCCACACAGTTTGGGCACTGTTGCCCACCGGCTGGGTACGGCTGATAACTGTTTATGTTCCCGAGCCGCCCAGGTGGGTCGATCCAAGGACAAGAGGAAGGTGAAAATGACGCACGAGTATGCCCCCTGTTCGCTTTGCGGTGGTGAGGTTGTACCAAAGTGCATTCGGCACACGTACCATTGGGACGGTCAGCTTTTCGTCTTCGAGGACGTACCGGCCGGAGTGTGCGTACAATGCGGCGAGGTATACTTTACCGCGGAAACTGTGAAGACGATGGAAAAGATCGTTCTTAGCAAAACCAAGCCAAAGCGCACCATTCGCGTGCCTGTCTATACCTATGCTGAGGCTCTGACGGCGTAAGTCTGTAGGGCAAGCTATGAGGGAACCACCAGGGGAGGAATTCTTCTTCCCTGAAGAATTCGAGTGAGGAGGAAAGGCATGACCACACCTCGAAACGTAGTCGTCGCCCAATCGGGCGGACCGACGCCCGTCATCAACAACTCGTTGCGGGGCATCGTTGAGACCTGCCGCGCTATGCCCGAGGTCTTTGGCACAATCTATGCCGGCTGGCATGGTATTGAAGGTGTGCTGAAAGAAGAATTGCTCGACCTCTCTGCCCAGCCGACTGAGGAGATCGCTCTGCTACGCACCACCCCGGCCGCTGGCTCTATTGGCACCTGCCGCTACAAGCTCAAAGCAGCTCAGCGAGCAGATTTCGAGCGGGTGGTCGAGGTCTTTAAAGCGCACGACGTCGGTTATTTCTTCTACATCGGCGGAAACGACTCGATGGACACGGCCCACAAAGTGGCCAACCTGGCTCACGAGCGAGGGCTGGACCTGGTGGCCACCGGTGTGCCCAAGACCATTGATAACGACGTGGGCGACAGCGAGTTCAAGCTTATTGACCACACCCCGGGCTATGGTAGCGTGGCTCGCTACTGGGCGCTGACTGTACAGAACGCCAACCAGGAGAACGCCGGTTCCAGCCCGTCCGACCCGGTGTTGGTGATGCAGGCTATGGGCCGCAAGATTGGCTTCATCCCGGCTGCGGCCCGTCTGGCCGACCCGGATCGCGAGATGCCGCTGCTCATTGTCATGAGGGAATCGGGCTTGAGCATGGAGGAACTGGCGGACCGGGTCAACGACCTGCTCAGAGAGCGAGGCCGGGCCCTGGTCGTTATCAGTGAGGGCTTTCCGGTGGGCGACATCGGTGAGCGGAAGGATGCCTTTGGCCACGTCCAATTCTCGTCCAGCCAGATCACGGTTGAGCAGTTGGTGGTCAACTACCTCAACGAGGTCGGTCTGCGAGCGCGGGGCGTGGCCCGGGGTAATGTGCCGGGCACCGACCAGCGTCACAACATAATCTACGCCTCGACCATAGACCTGGAAGAAGCTTACAAGGTCGGGAGGAAAGCCGTGCAGGTGGCTCTGGAGGAAGGGTCTGGCTACATGGCTACCATTCTGAGAGAGCCCGGCCCCCTCTACAACGTCCGCTACGACAAGGTGCCCCTGGAGCTGGTGGCCAACTCCGAGCGCACTTTCCCGGAGGCCTGGATCGCGCCGAACCGGGTGGACGTGACCGACGACTTTGTGCGCTACGCCCGGCCCCTCATCGGTGACGAGTGGCCCAGCATTCCATTGGTAGATGGTCGGCAGCGCTTTGCCCGGCTCAGGCCGATCTTTGCTGAGAAAAAGCTGCCAGAGTACGTACCTCAGGCGTATCGGGCCGGTTAGGCGAGCGCAAACCCAGGCTCAGTAGATCGCCATTGGGGTTTGTAGGGCGCCCCCCGTGCGTTTTTGAGGCGCTGAAGCGCCCACTACAAGCAAGAGTTGCGGTCTACTGAGCCTGCGTTTTTGACAATTTGCCCTTATTGCGCTATAATTTGGGCAGAATTTCACAAATAGAGATAGTGTGAACGAAAGCCTGACGCCGGTAAGAGGCGTTTCGGTCTGAACTTACCGAGATAAAAGGGGATATCGAAAATCATGGAGGTCACTGCGCAAAGCTTTTCTTCTGAAAGTTGTATGCAGTGGCCTTTTGTTTGCCTGTTGAATGGGGTAAGGAGAAGAGCATGAGCAGACTGGGGTTGTTCTGGATATCTCACCTGATCATCATAGCCATAGCTCTCATCGGACTATGGGTAAGCGTTTCCATCTGGCTGAGGGGCAAGGTGAACGGCAGGGCCGATTTATCGGTAGGGGCAAAGATCGTCGCCCTGCTAAAAATCACCCTGAGCACTATCTTCAGCGCCGGGCTCTGGCCATTACTGAAGGCTTTCATCCTAGACGGATTGCTGCACCGCCGCCTATTCCAAGAGGATAAACTACGTTGGGTAGCTCATGCCAGTATGTTCCTGGCTTTCTTGTTCCTGGGTATTCTGTCCACTATCACCGGATTCTTTGAGGAAATATTGAAGCACTTTCTGCATATAGAGCACCCTTTGGTGCTGCTTATCACCGACAAGGATACGCCTCTCATGGCCTTGATGAACGAAATAGGTGGCCTGATCATCATTTTCGGCGGGATAATAGCTGCGGTTCGGCGCTTCATCGTTAGACCTGCCCAGTTGCGCACTACGGCTCCCGACACTCTTCTCATAGTTGCCTTGCTGGCGATCATCGTCACCGGCTACCCCATCGAAGCCATGCGCATCATCTTCGAAGATGTGCCACCCTCTCTGGCCCGATATTCCTTTGTGGGGTATCCTCTGGCCCTGCTGATAGAGCCCTTAAACTGGCCCTGGGAATCAATACATTTCTGGCTTTTCTTTTTTCACGTGGGAATCTGCTCACTTTCCTTGCTCTACCTGCCTTTCAGCAAGTTCTTCCACGTGCTGGTCAGCCCATTAGTTGTGGCTATTAATGCCTCGAACACATGGAGGCCGAGTCGTTAAAGTTACTGAAAGGGCTGAGGGGGATGAAGGGAATCCCTCAGCCCCTTTTCCCCCGAGGTACAATTAAAATGTCTTCGATAAATCTTTCTCATTTCTCTTTCAAGCAACTGATGGAATTGGACGCTTGCACCCGTTGTGGCGAGTGCATCAAATGGTGTCCCACTTTCGCCGAAGCTGAGCGGGACGAGATAACTCCCCTGGACAAGATTCACACCCTCAGAAGTTTTGCCAAAGGCCAATACGGCGGCTTCCTGGCCCGCCTCTTCGGGTATCGTCCGCCGACGGAGGAGAGTGTGAAGCGCTGGTCACGGGGAACCTACGACTGCACCCTTTGTGGCCGCTGTGCGGTGGTTTGTCCGGTGCACATTGACACTCGATCTTTGTGGATCGCCATGCGCGAGCAACTGGTAGAGTTGGGGAGTTATCCCCAGGTGATGGATACTCTGCGGGAGAACGTGGCAGCCCACTACAACATCTCCGGTGACCCGGCCGAGGATCGCCTCATCTGGAGCGAGAACCTGGAGACGGTGCCCGAGGGTGTTCGCGGCAAGGAGCAGGCCGAGGTCGTATATTTCGTCGGTTGCACAGTTTCTTTCTACCCCCTGACCTATGGCATCGCCCAGAGCTTTGTGCGCATCCTGGAGAAAGCGGGCGTGGACTTTGCCACTATGGGGGTAGAAGAGTGGTGCTGTGGATTCCCGCTGATCATCGCCGGCATGGGCCACTCGGCCAAAGAACTCATTGCGCACAACGTGGCCGCCGTCCGAGAGCTGGGAGCCAAGACGCTGATAGCTTCCTGCCCCTCCTGTTTCCATACGTGGGAACACACCTATCCTGAAGTCCTGGGCGAACCCTTGGGTTTTGAGGTCAAGCACACCGCTCAGTTTCTGGAGGAATTGATCGCTGAGGGGCGGATCAAGTTGGGCCACTTTGACCGGCCCGTCACCTACCACGATCCCTGCGACCTCGGGCGCACCAGCGGGGTGTACGATGCCCCCCGCAACGTCATCCGCGCCATCCCCGGCATCGAGTTCAGAGAGATGGCGGATAATCGGGAGTATGCCCTTTGCTGTGGCGGTGGCGGGGATGTGGAAATGGCTGATTATGACCTGGTGGCTGCTGTTTCCAAGCGCCGTCTCCAACAGGCCCAGGACACGGGGGCTCAGGTGCTTCTCTCGGCGTGCCAGCAGTGCAAACGCACCCTGACGGCCTGTGCCCGCCGCGAGAAAGTGCGGATGCGGATCCTGGACGTGGTGGAGTTGGTGGATCGGGTATTGGAGGAGTGAGGGCCCAAAAGAGAGCCTTGCGAGGGGGCCAGTTTGAACCTTCGCTGTAACAGTGTAGTTTTGTGAGGGCATTCGGCCCGGCCCCCGAGCTAAAGCTCAAGGCTGAGCAGCTCGATAGCCTGCTGAAGCGGGCTTCTGAAAAATGCTCGTAGTGGCGACTTGAGTCGCTAACGACCGGTGCTCTGAGGC
>JAOZOT010000781.1 GCA_029933115.1 Anaerolineae bacterium
ATATGCAGCTTGTTTACAAGATATGGTGGTATTCAAAATTCGCCAGACTCCAGTTTAATATTATACTACAGGCTGGTCAGAGAGGCAATTGCACACATCCCTCTGTGGTTGCAACCTCAAAATCCTATGTTGATCACCTGTGGGTCAACGTGGTCGTTGACGATGCGCACGTCTTCGTGGATCAAACCCGCCCAATAGTGGGGAGCAATGCGTGGTGGCTTGTCAATGATCTGCAAGTGCCCAACGATGGTGACCCACTGGCCGGGCATCAGGTACTTTTCGCCGTTGATGACCGTCAGTTCGGCGTCGCTGCCCAGGGCAAAGCGATAGGGGTAGGGCCGGCCGGTGGAGTTGCCCTCAAAGTCAATGCCGAAACGCCAGGCCCCTGGCTCCTCGTACCAGCCCAGGCTGTTGAAATTCTCGCTGGTGGTGTAAGTGGTGCCGGGAGGCGGCCCCGTGGTGCGGATGGGCACCGAACCAAAGTTCTCCACTGTGGCAGTGAAGGTCAGAGTGCCTCCCAGGGGGACCACTTTGGGGTAGAACTCGACGGCGGCGTTGACGATGTCGGCGCGGGGCACACCGCCGTGCTCGATGGTCAGGGTGCTGGTCTCCCGCACTTTGTTGCCCACCAGGTCCTCAGCCTCGGCGACCACCGTATAGGTGCCGTCGGGTGGCGGGGTAGCCCCCAGGTCTACCCCTCCTTCGTAATCATACGTGTACACGCCAGGCTCCCAAGGCTCACCGAGCACCCTGGGCTTGGCTACTCCCTCCTTCTGAGCCACGGGATATTTGTTGCCCTCTTCGTCGAGGAGATAGACTCGCAGCTCGCGCACTTCTTTGTTGAGATAGAAAGTGATGGTCACCCGGTCGTCAATGCCATCCTGGTTGGGGGTGAAGACCTGGGGATAGACGGAGAAGTTGCGCAGTTCAGGCATCACCGTGTCGGCGTCAACGATGGTGAAGGGGCCTTCTACTTTTTGAGTACGACCGTTCAGGTCGGTGGCTTCCAACACCCAGGTATAAGTGCCATCAGGCAGCATCCGTCCTTCCACCACCCCCCCGAAGTAGACGCTGTATTTGCCTGAAGAACGACGTTTGTCCTTGCGGAAGTAATGTTTCTCACCCTCGGCGTCGAGGAAGTATATAGACAGGTCGGCGCTGCGCCGCAGCTTGTATTCGATGCGGGTCACGTCGTCTCGCCCGTCGGCGTTGGGTGAGATAACTTCGGGGGCAACCTTGACGTCGTATAGAAGGGGCCGCGAGAGGCAGCCCGCCATGAGCACACTCAATACAATCAACCCCAATACTGCCAGACGCATCAAATCCAACCTCCTCAGCAATTGTTCTTCAATTGTACCACACTCCCTGCCTTGTGGCAAGGACGAAACACCTGAAAAATCAA
>JAOZOT010000782.1 GCA_029933115.1 Anaerolineae bacterium
GCGAACCCTGCGGGACACGCTTTGTCAAGTCATACGACGGTCAGTAGGCAGGCGGGAATGACGTAGGTGGCTTGACATAACCGCCCCGTTGTCACGCACGTCATAGAACTTGGGGTGATCAGCCATTTGTCCTGTCCATCAAGGGTGATAAAGCCCGGTGGCTAATGTCTCTTGCGACGGGGCTGGCGGTGCAAGAGGCGCTGCTTCAAGTGATACTCTTCATCGTAGGGGGTTTGCGTTTGCCACATCTTCCAGATGATGGCCAGCCAACGGTTGCCCAGGCAGCGATAAGCCTGGCTCTTGCTGTGGCAACGAGCATAGACCTCTTGCCAATAGGTTGCCGCCCAGACGGACTGTTTTTTCGATTCGATGGCGAACTGCTGAACAATGCGCCGGAAATCGTGGTCACAGGCCGTGCGGAAATGAACAGACCGTTTCTTGCCGCTCCACTTGGTGTAGGGACAAGTGCCGGCCAAGGCTTGCGGAACGGCCGGGCCGGGGAATCGCTCGCGGTGATCGCCGAACTTGACCAACAGGCTGGGGGCCAGCAAGTCTCCGGCTCCGGGCAGCGACTCAAAGATGAGATGGTCTGGGTGCTGGGTGAACAGTTCCTGCACTTCCCGGATGAGTTGAAGGCGCTGTTGCACCAAAGGCAAAAGGGTGCGAGCCAGGAAAGGGATTTCATCCTGGTAAGCCAGCAGGGCGGCCGGGTCCGGCTTGGGTCTGGGTGCTTGCAAGTGGGCGTAAAGTTCGGGCAATCGGCTACGGCAGGGATAGCCATGCTGCCGGCAAAAGCTTACAAAGTCCTCATAGCTCAACCCTTGAGCCGCCTGGGGTGTGGGGTAATCGATGAGGAAATGCAAGCTGATCTGGGCCGTGAGTTTGCCGAACAGACCCACCGGATGAGGGTAGACCCGGAGCAACACGGCCAACAAGCGATTGGACCAGCGATTGATATCCTTTCGCAAAGCCTCGATGAGGCTCAACTTGGCCCGCATCTGGCGCACTAAGAGCCCATCAGGACGCCAAGGGATGAAGCGGGCCAGATCGGTGCGCAACAGGTCGGCCAGCAGAAAGGCTGAGGTAGCATCGGTATAGGCTCCGCTGGCCCCGTAGCGCCCGCGAGAACTCTTGACCACGGTGGGGGCTATGACGTATACTTGGTACTGACGAGCCCACAGATAGTCCACCACCAGGTTGTGAGCCGTTTCCAGGGCTACCAGACACTCCGTTGCCGGGACGCCCAACTTGGCCCGCTCCGCATCCAGGCGGGCAAAGCCTTCTACGGTGTGAAGGATCTCAAAGCTGGCTTGCTGACTGCCGTTGGAAGCCATAAAGCATACGTGGTGGTGGTCTTGACTCCAATCAAGGCCGATTAACAGCTTCATAAAGATACCTCCT
>JAOZOT010000783.1 GCA_029933115.1 Anaerolineae bacterium
GCCGCTTAGGGCGCTTTCAGCGCCCTTCCCCTGCTCGGCCCGGCGATTTATCGCCGGGCGGGAGGCGGTGACTGCCCTCGTAGACAGTTGCTCACAAAACTAAAGTGTTACTCCTCAATCAACCAAGAAGATGATCCTAATCGGTACCAGCGGCTTCAGCTACAAAGATTGGGTTGGCTTCTACTACCCTGAGAAGCTACCCCGAAAAGACTGGCTCGCTTTCTACGCTCGCGAGTTCAAAACCTGCGAGCTCAACTTTACCTACTACCGCCTGCCTGACGCGCGGACCCTGGAGCGTATGGCGGCCAAAGTCCCCGGCGGCTTTCTTTTCACCCTCAAAGCTTCCAGGGAACTGACTCACGAGCGGACGGACAACAAAGCCGCCTTCGCCCAATTCGTGGCCGCCCTGGAGCCCCTAATCGAGGCGGGCAAGTTCGGTTGCGTCCTGGCTCAGTTTCCCTACTCCTTCCACGCTACCGAGGCCAACCGTGACTATCTGCGCTACCTGCGTGAACACCTGGGAGACCTGCCTGTGGTGGTCGAGTTCCGTAATGCCAGGTGGCTCACCCCTGAGACTTTTGCCCTCCTGCGGGAGAACCACCTGGGCTTCTGCTGTGTGGATGAGCCCCGGCTCAAGGGGCTCATCCCTCCCATAGCCGAGGCCACAGCCGAGACAGCTTATGTGCGCTTCCACGGCCGCAACGCCGAGAAATGGTGGCAGCACAAGGAAGCCTGGGAACGCTACGATTACACCTACAGTGACGAGGAACTCTCCGAGTGGATGCCCAAGATCAAAGCCCTCGCCGAACAGGCAGAGAAGACCTTTGTCTTCGCCAATAACCACTGGCAGGGCCAAGCAGTAAGCACAGCCCGACAACTGCGGATGCTTCTGGGACAGTGATCAAGAACCTCACCAGCGGCCAGACCATCGCCACCAAGGTCAAGTGGTGCGACACCTTCCTCTCCAGAGGCCGGGGGCTGATGTTTCGCCGGGCCATTGGGGAGGATGAAGCTTTCGTTTTCGCCGAGTCGAAAGAGAGCGTCGCTCTGACCTCTATTCACATGGTCTTTGTTTTCTTCCCCATCGCCGTCATCTGGCTGGACGCAGAAAAGAGGGTGGTGGACAAGATACTGGCCCGCCCCTTCCGCCCCTACTACGCCCCTCAACGCCCCGCTCGATACTTCGTCGAATGTCACCCCAGCGTTTTGGACAAGGTACAGATTGGAGACCGCCTGGATCTGGGGCGGTAAAAGTGCGTCGCACCTCTCACAAAAACCAGCCCACGCCGATTTGCCTGGCCGACACCGGAGGCGCAGAAGCGATGGCGCAAACGCCAGACCTGTTCCAAATGTGAGCTATTTCATAGCGCACCCTCCAGAGACGGTGTATACTTAAAGCA
>JAOZOT010000784.1 GCA_029933115.1 Anaerolineae bacterium
GAGGGTGAACCCCCGCGAATTATGAAAGGCTCTCGAAATCCAGAATTGACAAAAGGAGAGGCACTTCCAGGACAGGCTTGCCAAAAAGAACGGAAGGGGATATAATAAGGGTAGATTTTGTCGAAGGGTGGTTTGGGATGGCCAATCAGAAGAAAACAGCTCAGGTTGGAGAAGCAGCGAGCATCCTGGCCGAGATCATCAAGAACGTCAAACTGATTTGGAGGCTGCTCAACGATAAGCGTGTTTCGCCCTGGCCGAAGATGATCATACCGGCTACTTTGCTCTATCTGCTTTTCCCCGTTGATATTGTCCCTGACATCGCGCCAGGATTAGGCCAATTGGATGATATTGCCGTCATCCTGCTGGGATTAAAGTTCTTCGTCGAGATGTGTCCCGAGGAAGTTGTCCGTCAGCATCTGGATGAATTGGCCTCCGTGGCCAGCCCGTGGCGGATAGTTGAGGAAGACGAGACTCCAGAAGCGGAACCTTCTCGTTACATTGAGGTTCCCTATCGGGTGGTGGATGAAAAGAAAGAGGAGTGAAGGTAGCTTAGATGCCTGATGACGAAACCAGATTGCGACTTCCCAGCCAGGTGGCCGCCCGCCTTGACGTGTCAGCCTCAACGTTGCGACGCTGGTCTAAAGAGTTTGCTCCTTTCCTCTCCCAAACCGCCGGTTACCCAGAGTTGTCTACCGAGGGTGGGACGAGCCATCGGCGCTACACAGATGAAGACCTGGAGACCCTCATTATCATCAAAGGATTGTTGGCCGAAGGCTACTCCTATCGCCAGGTAGCAAAGCGCCTGGAGGCCATGCGTGTAGGCGAGACTCCTCAAGGTGATACGTATGCCGTCGTCACCGCTGAAGGAGAAAAGCTGGGTCTCGCCCCGGCCATGTCTGTCCTGGCCGACACCATCCACACTGTGGCCGACAGCCAGCAGATGCTCTTGCAGAGCCAGCAAGCCAGCCGTGACCTGCTAGGCGTGATCATCCAGGATAACTTTAACCTGAAAGAGGAAAACGCCCGGCTGCGGGAGCGGATGCTGAGATTGGAGCGCGAGATCTCTGAAATCAAACGCAAGGAAGAAGAGCGGCGCGGAGTTATCGAGGAGCGGTTATTGCAGTTGGAATTGGAGCAACTGGAAAGTCGCAGGGGATGTCTGGGACTGCTCTTCGGCGCTTGAAAAGCCAGACCTGATAGGTCTTGCCCTGGATGCTGATGGCTCAAGGCCGGACAATTTATTGTCAACTCATTTGGGGCTCAAAAGAAACCCGTTTTCTTGGAGAAAACGGGTTTCTCCCCTTGTAGCACTTTAGTTTTGTGAGCAACTGTCTACGAGGGCAATCACCGCCTCCCGCCTGGCGATAAATCGCCAGGCTGAGCAGGGGAAGGGCGCTGA
>JAOZOT010000256.1 GCA_029933115.1 Anaerolineae bacterium
TGTGGGAACATGCCCCACCCGATCACTTGCCCACGTTTACGTGCGGACTTACCTCAAATGTGAATGACAGAAGATAAGGGTGAGGAATTCAATGATCGAGGTCTGGCGGCTCCTGGACACGGGCCCCCGCCCGGCGGCCGAGAATATGGCCCTGAACGAGGCCATCCTGGAGGCCAGGAGCCAGAATCTTGTGCCCAATACCCTGCGCTTTTTGCAGTTCTCACCGCCCTGCACCCTGGTAGGTTACCACCAGGCTGTGGAACAGGAGATTAGGCTCGACTTCTGCCGCGCACGGGGCATCGAGACCAACAGGCGCATCACCGGCGGAGGAGCCCTTTTCTGTGACGAATCCCAGTTGGGTTGGGAGATATATGCCCCAGTAGATCACCCTGGCTTGCCCCAGGACATTGAGAGTCTCTACGCCCGGATATGCCAGGGCGCTGTCCAGGGCTTGGCCAAGCTGGGCGTGCGGGCCGCCTTTCGCCCCAAAAATGACATTGAAGTGAATGGACGCAAGATCTCGGGCACCGGCGGCACCAGGTTGGGCGGCGCCTTTCTCTTCCAAGGCACCCTACTGGTTGACTTTGACGTTGATACCATGCTGCGGGCTCTGCGCATCCCCACCGAAAAGCTTAAGGACAAAGAGGTCGCTTCCCTCCGAGAGAGGGTGACTTGCCTGGCCTGGGAACTGGGCCACCCTCCACCTATAGATGACATCAAGGCCGCTCTGGCCCAAGGCTTTGCTGAACTCCTGGGTATCGAGCTCGTGCCCGGCCCTCTGACCGCAGCCGAGGAGCGACTCCTGGCGGCCAAGCTCCCTTATTTCCGCAGCAAGGAATGGATCCACGGCCTGCGTCGCCCTTTGTCAGACCGCCAGGAACTTCGTGCTCTGCGCAAGACCGAGGGAGGGCTCGTCCGTGTCTCCCTGGTCGTGGACAGGCGGGCTAGGCGCATCAAGATGGCTCTTCTCACCGGCGACTTTTTCGCCTATCCTAAACGGGCCGTCTTTGACTTGGAGGCTCGTCTGAAAGACGCTCCCGCTGACGAAGACAGTATGCGGCGCATCATCGAGGGCTTTTTCGCCGAAAAAGATGTGCGCATCCCCGGCGTGAGCCCCGCCGACATTGTCGGCACTGTGAGCAAGGCTCTGGCCAAGCTAGAGTTTGGGCGCCTGGGTATTGACTTGACCGAGGCCAACGAGCTTTTCACCGTGGTCAAGCCTCTGGCCCAGATGCCCCGCCCGACCTTTTTGCTCCTCCCTTACTGTGCCAAGCTCCCGAGCTGTGACTATCGCTACCGGGAGGGCTGCGACCGCTGCGGACTGTGCAGCATCGGCGAGGCATACGACCTGGCTGACAGGTACGGTCTTACCCCTCTCACCATCCAGAACTACGAGATGCTGGAAGAGGTGCTGACCCGCTGCCGGGAGCAGGGAGCAAAAGCCTTCATTGGCTCCTGTTGCGAAGCATTTTATGCCAAGCACCAGGCCGACTTTGAGCGCATCGGGCTTCCCGGGATGCTGGTTGACCTGGAAAACACTACCTGCTACGACCTGGGCGAGGAATCCAGGGCCTATCAAGGGCAATATGAGAGCCAGACGGAGCTGAAACTGGGCCTCCTCGAACGGGTGGTAGCCTGTCTGACGAACAATTGCTGATTTTGGTGGCCTCGCGTGTCTGAGAAATGCTTGTAGTGACGACTTTAGTCGTTGATTGCAAGCTTGGCCAGAAGCGACTAAAGTCGTTGCCACGAACATCATCAATGGAGCTTTCAGTGTCCTCGGGGTCCGGGGTGAGGGAGGTATCAAGCTACGACGTCGTGGTGGTAGGAGCAGGTCCGGCGGGCAGTTGCTCCGCCCTGGCCGCAGCGCAGGCCGGAGCGCGGGTGCTCCTTCTGGATAAGAAACGAGAGGTGGGCGTGCCTGTCCGGTGCGCCGAGTATGTGCCCCGGCAGTTGGCCACCCGTGTGCCCTGGTCACACCGCTGCGTGGCCCAGCAAACCGCCCTTATGTGCACCCACTTGCCAGACGGCCAGGGTGTGGAGACACCCAGCCTCGGCTACGTCGTAGACCGCGCCCTCTTCGACAAGACCTTGGCCGTTGCCGCTCGCCAGGCCGGCGCCGACCTCCTGCTGGAGGCCAGGGCCACGGAGCGCACCGCACGCGGGCTCCTCGTCAGGCGGGGTGCCAAGGAATTCGAGGTCGAGGCCAAAATCATCGTCGGAGCCGATGGGCCTCGGTCAACCGTAGGGCGTTGGATAGGGCAAGTCAATCGCCGGTTAGTGGTCGCCGCCCAGTGCCAGGTGGTGTTGGGACAGCCGCTGGAAGCCACCCAGGTCTATTTCGACCCTTACTATCCCGGCGGCTACGGCTGGCTCTTCCCCAAAGGCCAGGTGGCCAACGTTGGAGTGGGGGTGGGCCTCGAGTTCAAGCGCGATCCCAAAGAGGCATTGAGGCATCTCCTGGATAGGCTGAAAATCACCCCCCAAGCCGTCATCGGCTACACTGGAGGGCTGATCCCCGGCGGCGGGCCACTAGAGCGCACCTGGGAGGGGAACGTCATCCTGGTGGGCGACGCCGCCGGCCAGACCCATCCCATCACCGGGGCTGGCGTCGCTCATGCCTGCCTGTGCGGACAGTTGGCGGGCAAAGCGGCGGCCAAAGCGGCCCTGTGCGATGACCTCGGCCTCCTGGGAGAATATGAGCAGGAGTGGCGCGATTTTCTGGGGGGCATCTTGGCCCACGCCCTGGCCAAGCGGCAGGAGTTGGACAAGAGTTGGAGTGATGATCCCGTAGCCTTGGCCCGTGCTCTGCGTGAGAATTGGGTGGCCTTCCCGGACTATGGGCGGCGTGGGAGCTCGCACAGCAAAGAGCAGGATGGCGGGTAAGTGGCGGGTATGTCCCAAAAGTGTCGGAGAGTAGACATACCACCCTCTCGCAGGTGGCGAACCCTGCGGGAGGGGCACTGAGCACTTGGATAGGTTCTTTATAAGGAGTCGAAGTAGCATGGAAAGTCCCGAATACGTCCAGACCAGCCTGGCGGCAGCCATCACCCTGGGCTTTGTGCCGGGGCGCTTCCGCCGCGGAGCCAAGCTCACCGGGCTCAACCTCCTCCTCACCTACGAGGAGGGCTGTCTTGGGCGTTGCAGCTACTGTGGCCTGAACCGAGGGCGGGAGGTGTCCGCTGGCGAGATGCGCACCTTTATCCGTGTCAAGTGGCCAATCTACCCCCTGGAGGAGGTCATTGCCCGCACCAAGGCCACGGATGGCCAACTCAAGCGGGTTTGCGTCTCCATGATCACCCACCGGCGGGCTTTTGCCGACATGAATTACGTGATCGGTCGTTTTCATCGGGAGACTGGTTTGCCTGTCAGTGCCCTCATTTCACCGACGATGTTTCGCCGTCCCGGCCAGATGCTCGCCGAGACCAAGGCGGCCGGGGCCGACATGGCCGGAATAGCCATAGATGCTGCTACCCCGGAGTTGTTCGACCGTCACCGTCGCCGTGGCGTGGGCGGCCCCCACCGCTGGGAACACTACTGGGAGACGATGGAGGCAGCCGTGGAGGTCTTTGGCCCCGGCAAAGTCGGCATTCACCTCATCGTCGGCTTGGGCGAGACGGAGCAGGAGATGATTGAGACCATCCAGCGGGCCCATGACTTGGGTGCGCACACTCATCTTTTCAGCTTCTTCCCCGAGGGAGGCACTCCCTTGGATGACTGGCCCCAGCCCTCTTATGGCCAATATCGCCGCGTCCAGTTGGCCCGTTACATCATCAACGAAGGCTACGGGCGGGCCGAGGCGATGATTTTCAACACCGCAGGCCAGGTGCTGGACTTTGGCGTGGAGACCGAGGACCTCGTGGCTGAAGGGCTGGCTTTCATGACCTCCGGCTGTCCCGGCGAGGACGGGTGCGTGGCCTGCAACCGGCCCTTTGGCAACGAGCGCCCTTCTCGCCCTATTCGCAACTATCCCTTCCCCCCCGAATTGGAAGACATTGAGTTGATCAGGAGACAACTCCGGGAGGGGTTGATGACTGAGCCCTAGATGAGAGAAGTCAAGCTTTCCGAGGTCGAGGCCCTGTATGAGCGTCCGCTGGAAGAACTGGTAGCCGAGGCCTGGGCGGTCCGCCAGGCCAACTTTCCACCTCTTCTGAAACTGGCCGCGCCGGGAGCCAAACGCTACGAGGTGGACGGTTTCCGCAACTCGCCCCACAAATTCGTGGACGTGAGCATCACCGGCCGGGCCTGTGCGTTGCAATGCGAGCATTGCCGGGGACGGCTGCTGGAGACGATGCACCCGGCCACCACCCCGGCCGCTCTGCGAGCCCTGGCCGACGAGTTGGTGTCCAAAGGCTGCCAGGGGGTGCTCCTCAGCGGCGGGGCCGATGCCGAGGGCCGGGTGCCTTTGGCAGGCTACTTTGAGGCCATCGCCTACCTCAAAGAGCGGGGCCTGCGGGTCATCGTCCACAGCGGGCTTCTGGACGAAGCCACGGCTCACGGTTTGAAAGCGGCCGGCGTTGACCAGGTGCTGCTCGACGTCATCGGCGATGAGCAGACAATCCGTCGTGTGTACCATCTAGATAAGACACCGCGGGACTATGCGGCCGCTCTGGCGCTGCTGAAAGAAGTCGGTCTCTCCATCGCCCCGCACATCGTGGTCGGCTTGCACTTTGGCCAGATCCGGGGCGAGTTGGAGGCCCTGCGCCAGATCACTGCCGCCGAGGCCGAGGTGATCGTATTGGTGGTGCTGAATCCCTTACCGCGTACCCCCATGCAAGGGTTCCCGCCTCCGCCTCCCGAGGCGGTGGGCAAGATAGTCGCCCTGGCTCGGCTTCTCAACCCAGGCACGCCTTTGGCTCTGGGCTGTGCTCGCCCCGCCTTCCTCAAGGTGGCTATGGAGCGCCTGGCCATCGCCGCTGGCGTCAATACCCTGGCTTACCCCAGCGAGGAGGCTATCGTCCACGCTCGCTCTTTGGGGCTGGCAGTAGAATTCGCCGAGATGTGCTGTAGCCTTCTCTAGCCCCTACAGCCTCACTTTGCCGGGCGAGTAGATTGGAGGTGAAGCTGTGTCCACAGTGCAAACCGTTTCCCAAACGGTGAATACCCTGAGTGTGGCCGAGCTGGAAGCTCTCATCCGGCGCATCGTGCGGGAGGAGATTGCCCTGGCGCTCGACGAGCGGGACATCTACGCAGAGCCCACGGTCATCGAGCCGGGATCGCCGATCCACGAAGACTTGGTTGAGCTTCTCAGATTGAAAGAGGAAGGCAAGCTCAAGCTCTTGAGCTACGAAGAGGTTTTCGGGAGCGGCGATGAGCTACAAGGAGACGAGACGATGTCTACAGTGCAAGCTGTTTCCCAGACGGTGAACACCCTGAGTGTAGCCGAACTGGAGGCGCTTATTCGGCGCATTGTGCGGGAGGAGGTTGCCCTGGCGCTCGACGAGCGGGACATCTACGCAGAGCCCACGGTCATCGAGCCGGGATCGCCGCTCTA
>JAOZOT010000785.1 GCA_029933115.1 Anaerolineae bacterium
CCTAGTGTCCCTTAATAGTTGATATAATTGTCACTCCTGGCGGCGCTCTTGTCGGAGCAGCCTGTTCAGGGTCTCCTAACCTTGGGTGCGGCTTGGCGCACGATATGCCAACGTGAGCGTTTGGCGGTACTCGGTAGGTCAGCAACTCTTGCAGGGTCCATACGTGGTCTGTCACTTCCGCTGACATCATTGGGGTTACCCGCCGCCACTTCTTGGGAGAGCCACTGCCCTTGGTAGGAATCGGTGGGAATATCTCCTCGCGCAACCCGCCGTGCGACAGGCAGAAGTGGTAGTAGGCAACAGACAGGTGCACTTGCCGCTCTAGCCAGTAGTCCTCCTTGGAGAAGCCCAGTGTCTTGCGGGTGAAGCGCCGATTGTGATGCCGCATTGTGTTGTTCTGACGCTCCACAAAAGCGGTGTTAATGCGTCTGCTAACCGGTGACCGCTCCAGATAGGCTTGCAGCGCCTCCTGAGTGCCGAAGACCACCTTCTCGGTGATCTTCACCACGCGGCCTTTGCGTCGATGCTTGACCACTTGGGCATAGAGCAGGTCCGCAGGAGGCTCCATCCGTGGCTTGGGGAAGCGTCCTCGTGTGCCTTTGCGCTCCGGTTGCACCCATTGGCCGAAGGATTTCAGGATCGCTTCACGATACTGGGGCCGCTGGTCGCTGAAGAAGACGTGTAGGGAGCCATCGTTGACTTCCTTGGTCTGTTCTACCAACCGGTCCGCTTTCTCCTGGCTGATCTCTCCAGTGACGAAGGCTGGAATGATCTTGTGCACCGGGTCGAAGCTCATCCAGATCCAGTGGTCGCCATACTCGGTCTGGAGCTTCTCTAAAGCTGTGCAGTGTGCTTCTTTTTTTTGACAAAGCTCCAGAACTCGTCCAATTGCGCTTCCTCGAAGTGAAGGTTGACCATCAGGTAGCGGGAGACTGCCTCCACGTGCTGAGAAGCCTTGTCTAGCCATGCGGCTACAGTGTCTTTGTCCACTTTCTTGATCCGCCCTGTGGCCCGAATCCCGTTGCCCTCGGCCAGACAAGCGATGACGTCATAGAATGTCTCCTCGCTGGCCTTCAGATTGAACAACGGAGTGCCTCGCCGCTCCGAGAACGTCCTATGGCAGACTTTGCACTTCAGGAGCTGGGTCTGATGCGGACCATAGCAGCCCGCACCGATGATCTGGTTATCTGGCCCCACCTTGCCGTGATTGGAGCACTCGGAGTAGGGACAGAAGTACATGCTGGTATCCATCTGTTTCTTGCGGCCCATTGTGAACCTCCTCTCGTTGCTCTCGGTTCACAATTATAGCACAAATTAGCTCAATTGTTAAGGGACATCAGGGAAAAACATAACTCTCCGATTTGCTCCGACTGGATTTGTAATCCAGCCGCAAGAC
>JAOZOT010000786.1 GCA_029933115.1 Anaerolineae bacterium
TCCTGTAATTTGCTTGAGGTGGGTGCATCTATGCCATCAGAGCCTCGGCCAACTGTTTGCGTCGAGCCAGAATATCGGCCATCACCTCTCGCAGTAGGTTCAGGGCTTCTATAATACGGGGGTCGGCGAGAGAGTAGTAGATATTGGCCCCCTCGCGCTTTGTTTCGACCAGATGTCGGTCTCGTAGCACTTTGAGGTGCCGGGATACTGTGGCCTGGGGACTGCCCAGGGCATCCACCAACTGGCTGACGTTTTTGGGGCCGTCGGCCAGTTCATACAGTATGGCGATGCGTGTAGTGTCAGCCAAGGCCTGGCAGATCCCGGCATGAAATTGAGCGAGTTCTTCCTGCAATGGTTTGTCCATTGGATTTCCTCTCCGTCATCCTGATCTAGCCGCATATTCGGGTATCCATATATCCGCAATGAATTATAGCACAGAATAAGTTTTCTGTCAAAGGGAACTGTCCAAAAAAAGAGGAACCCGACACATAAGTGTCGAGTTCCTCCGCCGAAGAGATTCCTAAAACCCTCGGGAGCGAGGGTGATAGGCCAAAGTTGGATTGGTCAGCTTTTCGCTGTCCGTGCGAGCTATTTGGAAGTCAGTTCTTCGTAATATCTGGCGTGATGGTGCTTGACGTACTCCTCCTGCATCCAGCCGAAGAGCATGCCGTTGATAGCGCCCTTCATCAGCGGGTGCATTACTGAGAGCATAAAGTGCACCAAGAAGAACGCGCCGTAAGCGATGGTGCATAGATCGTGCAAGAACACGCTCCACCGGAACAACTCCGCCGGGACGCCACCCTTGCCAAACCACATGATCAGCCCGGTCACGATGAAGCCAACCATGCAGATCACCACCGTCAGATAGAATAGCTTCTGCCCGGTGTTGTACTTATCCTGGGGAGGCATGGCCTTTTCGTCACCCAGGAAGTAATAGGCAGGAGCGGCTTTCAACCAACCCAGATCGTCCTTGCTCCAGGTGAAGATGCGTTTCATGGAAGCGAGCCATTCCTTGGGAGCAAAGACGATGTAAATGATGGGTACCAACATGAAGGCAACGGCCCCGATGCGGTGGAGGAAGCGCACGGTGTAACCACCTGTACCCAGACCCACTGACTGGCTAAACCAGGGGATATAGAGGATCGCGCCTGTGGTCATCAGCAGAACAAAAGCCGCCGTGTGCAACCAATGCACAAAGCGTTGCGTTGTGTTGAACATCAAGAGTTCTTTCGGCACTGTTGCGCCGCTTTGCTTGTTTGCCATCTTACGCCTCCTCCCCTTCGGCCTTGATCTTAGTACGCGCCACCAAAAAGTTGGCGAGCAATCCCAGGGCCGTCACACCTACGGCGATTCCCCCCAAAGGCTGGATGATCTTCTGCCAAATGCTGGAGAA
>JAOZOT010000787.1 GCA_029933115.1 Anaerolineae bacterium
GCCGAGATGAATCGGGCTCTTTAACAATCGAGTTTCGTATTGACTTCAGGCTGCTTTGGCTTTCTTCTTGGCCTTTTTGACCACCCGATGGCGCTCTGGGCGGGTCCGCGCTCGCCCTTTGGACCAACCTGGCGATTTTCCGCGAGTTTGAGGCGGTGCTGCCGGGGTGCCAATCCGTCGAAAAAGGCTGCTCAACCCCTGTAGGACTCGCTCAGGCGTCAGGTGCTCCTGAGCCGGTTGCCAAGGGAGAGGATTATCCGTCACCAGGTCCCGGACCAGAAACAGTTGCCACTGCGCCAAATTGACCGGCATGGTCCGGCGATCACAACGCTCCGGCTCTTGAAAGCGCGGCAAGGTCCAGTAGAGATACTGTTTACGGAAACGAATACCGGGCTCAACAGGCCGGCGATACTGATACCAGTACCATAGGTCAACCAATCTTTGATCACCCGGCGCTTGCTCAGGAGGCGGCCGGTAGCACATCCAAAAGGGGCTAGAGGGCTTCTCACGCTCCAGGTGGGTCTCCACCAAAATGACACTGAACGGCGTATCGGCATCTTGGCGAGCGTGCAAGTTGTCCCATCGTCGCAACCGTACCTTTCCCCAACACTCATCCTCCAGCTCCAAAGCCGCGTCTGGATCGCCCCAACTCTCCGGCTCTTTGAATGCGAAACGGTCCCCATGAACCCGAGGGCGGCCGCAGCCGCTGTAAGGGCCGGGTTCACCATACAAAACGCGGTCACGGCGCAGGCGGGCAAGGATTCCACACGGCTCATCCTTCAAGGGACCAAGGAAGTGATGGTTGCCATATTTACCATCGGCCACGATGAGGTGTAGCCATTTGGCCATCTCCGCCCACCGGCAATGGCACAGATGCTTGACTTGGGCCACGCCAACTTCTACCTCTGTCTGCCGGCCGGTTATCCGCCTGACAGAGACGGGCGGCGCCCAACTGCTGCCGCGTTCAGGCACCCACGCCGGCATTGAGTGTGGATGACCGACGACAATCGACCCGCCATCAACAGCGGGCGTGGGACTGTAGACATATTGCCGGTCGGCCAAGGTCTTCGCTGCGGGGTGCGGCCAGGCGGTGCCATCCAAAGAGAACACCTGAGGCCCTCCCTTCGGAATTTGCCGGGCGAAGTAACCTTCCGGCCATTTCTGATCTTGTTGTCCCTCCTCGATGGCCGCGTAGGCACTCGACCACTTGCGGCGAAAGGCAGGCGAAAGGCTCAACTCGGGAAAGGAGCGAATAGGCGGGCTGAGGAGAAGCGCATCCACAAGCTCGAATTGAGCATCCCTGGCTCGGGTAAGCCCCCGGTCATAGACGGCTTGACGAAACTCGATTAACTTGGTAAACTGCTCCATGGTAGAAACCTCCTGGGTTGTTA
>JAOZOT010000026.1:0-17207 GCA_029933115.1 Anaerolineae bacterium
CTAGAGGCTATAGCCGCATCTTCGGCCGCGTAGTCGAAGGCGTCGTGGCTCAGATAGCGGGCCAGGCCCCACTCCTCCGGCGCTGGCGGATTCGCCATCAGCCAGGCTACCGTCTGCCGCATCCCTTCCTCCAACGAGACCGCTTCACGGTAGCCCAATTCTGCCCTGATGCGGCTCAGGTCGTAGACGATGGGACAGGACGGCGCGTAGGGATTGGTCGGGGGCAGCCACTCAGCAGGCACCGAGACGATTTCCCACTCGTGGTCCATCACCTGAGCCACCAGTTCAGCGATTCCTCGCACGGTCAGGACGCGCTCGTGACCTACGTTGTAGGTCCGACCGACGGCCTGGGGGCTCTCCAGAGCCAGGACGACGGCACGAGCCACATCATCCACATAGCCCCGGTGGAATAGGCCCAGCCCCCCATCAGGCAAGGCGATGCGGCGCCGACCATCGAGCACGCGCCTGACGAAGAACCACTCCCGTGCCAGAGGGTCCCCAGGGCCGTAGACGGCCGGCAGGCGCAAAATGGTGGCCGGAAAGTCGCCGGCCGCCTGGGCCTCACGGACGGTCGCCTCGACCGCTGCTTTGCTGTAGGGCACCGTCTGATTGCCCAGCCGCATTGCGACCGGCTCAGCAGGGCGGGTAGGAACATCCTCTGGGATAGGGATCGGCTGGCCTGGGGTGTAAACATCACCGCTAGAGATGTGAACCGAGCGGATGATCCGACCGCGCAGTGTCTCCACCAGCGCCTGGGTGTCGTCTCCGTTCATAGGGATGACATCTACCACCGCCTCAGGCGAGAGATGGGCCAGCGTGGCCTGGAAGTGCGGGTAGTCACGCCGGTCGCCGTGGACGTGGTTCACAGGGCCAGAGAATTCGACCTCGTGCTGCCCACGGTGGTAGACAGTGACCGTATGCCCTCGTCGCAGTAACTCCTCAACTATGGCCCGTCCGATAAAACGCGTGCCACCGATGACCAGCACATTCATCTTTGAAACTCCACGTGAATCTGTGTCCAAGACTTGCCTTCCCCACTTTCAGTCCACTTTCCTCCGGCCCAGAATCAGGAACGTTGCCGTCAGGCTGCCTACACCCAGCAGTACCAGAGCCACCGCCTCCACCCAGATATGTTGTAAAGCAGCCCCCTTCACCATAATGTGGCGGACGATGAGGAGATAGTGCTTGATGGGAAAGAGATTCGAAGCGGCGCGCAGCAAGGGAGGCATGTTTTCCACCGAGACCATGTAGCCGGAGAAGACCATCTCCGTCATCGCCAGCAGAAAGACGAAAAGCAAAGCCTGCTGCTGGTCGCGGGCTATGGCCGAGATCATGATGCCCCATCCCAACTCCACGGTGATAAACAGCAGCGTCAGGGAGAGCAGCAGCCACACCGAGCCCCGCAGAGGGACATTGAATCCCCAAACGGTCAGGGGCAAAAGCAGGACAAAATCCACACAGGCGATGACCATGGCCGGGATGGCCTTGCCAATGATTAACTCCAGGCTGCTCAACGGCGTGACCAGCAATTGCTCCAAGGTACCCAATTCCCGTTCCCGGGCAATGCCAATGGCCGCCACCATCAGAGTTACCATATAGACCACAAAGCCCAATTCAGCGGGGATGGCGTGGAGGCTATAGTCCAACTCCTCGTTGAAACGGGCCATCACGCGCATATCAATGGGTGTGCTCACCTCTCCGGCCCACTGGGCAGCCAGCTTCTGTCCCCATTCGATAACGGCCCCTTCTATGGCCCGCCGAACCGTTTTGGAGGCCAGTATGTTGGAGCCGTCAATGATCACCTGGAGTTGGGGTACACTGTTGGCGGCTTCCAGATCGCCGGCGAAACTGGGAGGGATGAGAAGGGCCACGGTGGCTTTCCCTTCCTCAATCAGCCGCCGGGTCTCTTCCAGAGAATCAGGGTAGGCAATGACATCCAGGGTGCCGGCGTTGGTCACGGCTGTGACCAGAGCCCGGCTGATCTGGCTCCTGTCCTGGTCGAAGACGGCCAAGGGAAGGTGTTCTATATTCCGAGAAGTTGACCAGGCCATCAACACCAACTGAAGAAGTGGCCCCAAGAGGATGAAAGGCGTCGTCAATTTGTCGCGACTGAAGTGGATAAACTCTTTGAGGGCCAGTTGCCAGATACGATTGAGCATCTTGTCTCCGACGACTCGTATTACCCCAGCTTCTTCCGGAACAGGCCGATTCCCAGCCCCAATGATGCGCCTCCCAGCACAGCCAGAGCCAGCGCCTCCGGCCCCAATTCGGCCAGGCCAACACCTTTCAGAAAAACCCCGCGCGCGATGGTTACGAAATAAGTAGTAGGCAGACTGTAGGATGCCAGCGTGCTGGGCGAAATCTCCTTGGGAACGGGTTGGTAAAGACCCGAGAGAAAGAAACTGGGCAAAAAGAAGACGAGAAAATTCCCAATCATGGCTGCCTGCTGACTGGATACAAAGCTGGCCGTAAGCAGGCTCAATCCAGTAGTCGCCACCAAAAAGTCCAAAGTCAACAGCGCAAAGGCCAGACCATTGCCCCGGAAAGGAACTTTGAACCAGACAGTCGCCACCATGATGGCCAGGAAGCAGCTTAAGAGGCCGCTGAGGACGTAGGGAATCAGTTTGCCAAACCAGAATTCGGCCCGCCCCATAGGAGTAGACAGCAGTTGCTCCAGAGTGCCGGTCTCTTTCTCGCGGGCGAGAGCCACGGCGCAGGAGAGCGTGGGCATGACCAATACCACGCCCAGCAGGCCGGGCACCAGGCTGAAGAGAGAACGCTCGCCGGGGTTATACCAGATGCGCAAGCGCACATCTACAGGTAAGGTGGTAGGAGTTGCACCGGAAGAGGGCAAAGCTCCCTTCTGGGCGATGAGGCCCTGAATACGGGCCTGAGCTCGGGCCAGGGCGTCGCCGGCTATCACGGGGTCTGTGCCGTCAAGAACCACCTGGAGCGTGGCAGTGCGGCGGCGTTCCCAGTCGGCCTGGAAGCCAGGGGGGATAATGACCACAGCGTGTGCCTGGCGGCGGAGGAACCAGCCATCTATCTCATCGTAGCTCGACACATAGCCTGCCAGGGAGACATTCTCTTCGCTGACGAGACCAGCCACGTACTGTCGTGACAACTCGCTCCTATCCTGATCGAGTACGGCGTAGGAGACCTGCTGGACATCAAAGGTCAGGACGTAAGTGAGGGTGAAGAGGAGAAAGGCCGGAGAAAGGGTGACCAGAAACAGGGTGCGAGAGTCACGGATGATGTGCAGACATTCTTTGCGCATGAGGGCCAAAGTTCGGTGTAGGGACATTGTACGCGCCTTGCTTTTGTGATTATGCAGCCCCCATTGTGGGCTTGCGCAGCGGGTCAGGGGGTGTGGGGAGTATCCCTCCACCATGATCCTTTCCCAAGTGGGAGAACGGCCTGCCGGCTCTGCTTTCCAGGGGCGGGAAAATGAGGTTGAGGGGGTATCCCTCACCCCCCCAGGCTTCGCTGCGCAAGCCCATTGTATCAGAAGGAACCCAAACCGTCAAGATGGACCTGGTTTTTGGGCAGGGCTTTTTCACCAAAAGAGCTTCTTGGTGCAACGAAACAACCGGGGCTTGTCCGAAAAGTGCCGGGGATATCTGTCGGCGCATCTTTGCCAGAGTAGCGAAATGGTGATATAATCCGTCTGTCTTTCATCACCGCGGCCAGGCGAAGACATCGCCTTTGCCTGCTACAGAATTGGATTTCGGACAATGGAAAGGATGCATCCGTGACCGGCAAGTACATTATCGCCCACGACGTGGGCACCGGTGGCAACAAGGCAGTGTTGGTGGACCCCCAGGGTCACATTCATGGCAGTGCCTTTGAGCCCTACGAGGTCACCTATCCCCGCCCTGATTGGGCAGAACAGGAGCCCGAAGACTGGTGGCGGGCGATCACCCGCAGCACCCAACGGTTGCTGGCCGAGAGTGGGGCGCAGCCAGGCGAGATCCTGTGCGTGACCTACTCGACCCAGATGCTGGGGGTGGTGCCTGTGAGCGCCGAGGGCAAGCCGCTGCGACCGGGCATCATCTGGCTGGACGCACGAGCTCAAAAGCAGGCCGAGCAGATCATGCGTCGTTTTCTGGGGCCGGGCATTTTTGCCGCCCTGGCCGGGGCGCCCCTGTCAGGCAAAGATGTGATGCCCAAGATACTGTGGCTCAAGCAGAACGAGCCCCAAGTCTACAACCGTACAGCCAAGTTCCTCGACGTCAGCGGCTATCTCCTCTATCGCAGCACCGGCCAGATGGTGGCCGATTGGACGGCCGCCTCGGTGGTGGGGCTGGATTTGAAAAAGAAGCAATGGCTGACCTGGTTGTTCAACTACATCGGCCTGGCTCCAGAAAAGTTTCCCCTCTTGGTCAAGTCCACCGACCGGGTTGGCGGGCTCACGGCGCAGGCAGCGTCCGCGTGTGGACTGCTGAAAGGCACACCGGTCATCGCCGGGGCGGGCGATGCACCGGCGGCGGCGGTGGGCTCCGGAGCCGTGGGCGAGGGAGAAGGACACATTTACCTTGGCACCTCGGGATGGGTGGCGGTGGTGACGGAACGCCTCGTCACCGGCAAACACGGTGTGGCCAGCATCCACTCTGCCGATCCTGGAAAAGCGTTCCTCATCGCCGAGACGGAAACCGCCGGGGCTTGCCTGCAATGGATCGCCGACCAGTTCTACCGGGAGGAGCAAAAAGACCCTGCCGTCGAGAACGTGTTCGCGCTGATGGACCACGATGTGGAGACCATCGAGCCCGGCTCAGGCTACCTCATCTTTACCCCCTGGATGTACGGCGAGCGGGCGCCCATCGCCGACACTTTCGTGCGTTCCACCTTCTTCAATCTGAGTGCAGACCATCACCGCGAGCACCTGCTGCGGGCGGTGTACGAGGGGGTGGCCTACAATCTGCGCTGGATTATGGAGGTGATGGAGCGCAGCTTCGGCCATCACCAGGAGGTGTTTCGGGTCATCGGCGGAGGGGCGCGGGGCGCCCCGTGGATGCAGATCATCGCCGATGTGACCGGCAAACGCATTGAGACAGTGCCCAACCCGCAGGAGGCGGTGGCCGTGGGGGCCGCGCTGGTGGCGGCCGTCGGATTGGGCATCTACCCCGACTTTGCCGCACTCAAGGACGTGATAGAAGTCACCCATGCCTTCGAGCCCCGGCCGGGTCACGCCCAGGTCTACGATTGCCTGTTCAGCGCCTACAAGAAAATCTATCGCTCTCTCAAAGCAGTATATAGAGAGGTCAACAAAGAGCGATTTTCGAGAGAGGTAACGTGAATGACCAATGTGGATCAACTTGCCGTCCCCCTGAAACAAAGTATTGAGCTACCTGTGAGGAACTTGACCGATGCGGCCGACCGGGCCACGGCCTCCAACGTCCCCCACTTTCTGGAAAGCCTCTCCGCTACCGGTCGAGAGGTGCTGAAAGAGTTGCTGCAGGATGAATATTATCCGGCCAACGCCCTCATCTTCCGCGAGGGAACGCCGGGGGACGTGCTCTACATCATCTGCTCCGGCCGCGTGGCTATCATCAAGGACCTGGAAAGTGAGACACCCATCTTGCTGGCCCATCGGGGAGCGGGCCAGGTGCTGGGAGAGATGAGCCTTCTGGAGAGCCGACCTCATTCTGCTTCAGTCGTGGCCGTGGAGGACGTTCATCTGCTTCGCCTCACCCGTGCCGACCTACAGATGCTTATCGTCGAGCAACCCGGCGTGGGGGTCGAGATCCTGCGCGCCCTCAGCTACATCCTCAGCACCCGTCTGCGCGCCGCCGACGAGGTCCGCACCTCTGTGGTCCACGCCGAAAGCCGCCTTGCCCGCCGTGTCCAGCAACTGGCCACCGAAAAAGAGCGCCTGGCAGAACTGGAACGACTGCGCCAGGAAACCACCGACCTGATTGTGCACGACCTGCGCAGCCCCTTGACCTGCATCGAAGCCAGCCTCCAGTTGTTGCAGGAGATATTGCCCGAGGAAGTGCGCACTTCCTGCGCCACCATCATTGACCTGGCTATGGGTAGCTGCAGAGAAGTCATAGATTTGGTGGATTCCCTGCTGGAAGTGACCCGTATAGAGAGCAGCGAGTTGGCTTTGAACCTTTGGCCGGTCTCGCTGCTGCCGTTGATCACCGACACCCTCAATCGGCTGAGCCCCCTGGCCGAGCAATACAACATCACTCTTGAGCTGGACGCTCCGGCCGAATTGCCTATCATTCAGGGCGACGGCAAAAAGCTGGAGCGAGTGCTGAATAACCTGCTGGACAACGCCCTCAAGTACACGCCCGATGGAGGATTGATCACCGTCACCGCCCGCCCGGTGAACGGTCGGGTCGAAGTGCGTGTGAGCGATACCGGGCCTGGTATCCCGCCGGAACATCAGGAGCGCATCTTCGACCGGTTCACCCGGGTGCCCGGTTCCGAGGGTCGCCGCCGGGGGTTGGGGTTGGGGTTGACCTTCTGCCGCAGTGTGATCGAAGCTCACGGCGGTCGCATCTGGGTGGAGAGTGAGGTCGGCCAGGGAAGCACCTTCGCCTTCACCATCCCTGTGGAGGCGCCAGAGCATCCCGGCATTTGACATTTCGCCTATCCTGTGGTACACTTGCTCCCGATTACAAGGGCGAGTCCGGGCAGGACGCGCCCGTGCTGAAGGTGCAAAGAATGACGATTGTTCTCCTCACCAATCTGCTCGTAATCCGACGAAAGCTCGCCAAAAAGCCGGACCCCCGGTCTGGATAATTTCGCCTGCGCCCAAATCGGAGCTGATTTCGTCGGCCAGCTTTTCCAGTACGGGGAAGCTGGCTTTTTTGTTATCATCAGGAGGTGCGACGCACTTCCAAGCGTCGCCCCTCTCTGCTCTCGCCGGATTTGCAATCCGGCGTAGCACGTGGTTCGTAGTGGCGACTTCAGTCGCTTTTCAGCATTCTGAACGACTCAAGCCGTCACTACGAGCAAAAACGCTAGTGTCCAGTATATTGTTACGAATCAGGAGGGATGATGGCAGACGAATACATCTTCAAAGTGCTCTTCGAGCGTGCTGACGACGGCGGTTACGTGGCCTCGGTGCCCATCCTGCCCAGTTGTTACGCCAGTGGGCCGACCCTAGAGACGACCCGCCAGCGGATTGTCGAGGCCATCCGCTGCTACTGTCTGAACCAGTTGGAACTGGGCGGGCCTATCCCGCAAAAGCGCACCGGCCTGCCGGTGATGGTGGACGAAGTCAAAGTACGCCTGGAAGTGTAATGAAGGCAATTCTGGCTCTGGAGGATGGGACTATCTTCCACGGCCACTCCTTCGGCGTGCCCGGAGAGCGGACGGGGGAGATTGTCTTCAACACCGGTATGACCGGCTACCAGGAGGTGTTGACCGACCCTTCCTATCGGGGGCAGATGGTGGTCATGACCTACCCTCACATCGGCAACTACGGTGTGAACGCTGAGGACGCCGAAGCTGCCCGGCCCCATCTGGCGGCGCTGCTGGTGCGCGAGTATTGTCCCCGACCCAGCAATTGGCGGGCGGAGATGGGATTGGGGCAGTTCCTGTGGACGCACGGCGTCATGGCGATGAGCGGGGTGGATACCCGCGCCCTGACCCGCCACATCCGCACCAGAGGGGCGATGAAGGCTATCGTTTCTACCGAGGACCTGGACCCAGCCTCACTGGTAGCCAAGGCCCGCGCCGCTCCCGACATCGCCGGGCGTGACCTGGTGCGGGAGGTCACCTGTACGGAGCCTTACGAGTGGACCGAGGGCACGCCAGAGATCTGGAACCGGACGCGGAGTACTGTCCGTCGCCCCTTTCACGTCGTCGTCTACGACTGCGGCGTCAAACGCAACATCCTGCGCTGTCTGGTGGATCAGGGTTGTCGGGTCACCGTCGTGCCCGCTTCTACGCCGGCCGCCGAGGTGCGTGCTCTGGCTCCCGACGGGTTGCTCCTCTCCAACGGCCCTGGCGACCCAGAGGGCGTGCCCTATCTCGTCGAGAGTGTGCGCGAGTTCCTGGCCCTTTGGAAACAGCCTGGGAAAGGAATCCCCATCTTTGGCATCTGCCTGGGCCATCAGGTGTTGGGGTTGGCCCTGGGCGGGCGCACTTATAAACTCAAGTTTGGCCACCACGGGGGCAATCAGCCGGTCAAGGACTTGCGCAGCGGGCGGGTGCAGATCACTACTCAGAACCACAATTTCGCTGTGGACATCACCTCGTTGGACGAAAGCGAGGTAGAGTTGACCCACATCAACCTCAATGATAACACTGTGGAAGGAATGCGCCACCGGCGGCTGCCAGTCTTCAGCGTACAGTACCACCCCGAGGCTGCGCCCGGCCCGCACGATGCAGAGCACTTGTTCGGTAGTTTCGTGGAACTCATGGGAAATGCCTAGACGTACTGACCTTCACACCATCCTCATCATTGGCTCCGGCCCCATTGTCATCGGCCAGGCCTGCGAGTTCGACTACTCCGGCACCCAGGCGGTCAAGGCTCTCAAAGGTGCCGGCTATCGCGTGGTGCTGGTCAACTCTAACCCGGCCACCATCATGACCGATCCAAAGCTGGCCGACCGCACCTACCTTGAACCGTTGACTGTGCCTGTGCTGGAGCGCATCCTGGCCCGTGAGCGTCCCGAGGCTTTGTTGCCCACTGTGGGCGGACAGACGGCCCTGAACCTGGCCACCGAGTTGGATGAGGCCGGCCTTCTGGAGCGATATGGGGTAGAGTTGATCGGAGCCTCCGCACGAGCCATCCGCGTGGCCGAGAGCCGTCGCCTGTTCAAAGAGGCCATGGCTGCCATCGGCCTGGAGACACCTCGCAGCGGGGTTGCCACCAGCCTGGCCGAAGCTCTGGCCGTGGTGCAGGAGACCGGTTTTCCGGCCATCATCCGGCCCTCTTTCACTCTGGGGGGCACGGGAGGCGGCATCGCCTACAACGCCGAAGAGTTCCGGACAATGGTGGAGCGGGGATTGGCCCGCAGCCCCATCGGCCAGGTGTTGATCGAGGAATCGGTCATCGGCTGGAAAGAGTTCGAGTTGGAGGTGATGCGCGACGGGGCCGACAACTTTGTGGTGGTCTGTTCTATTGAGAATCTGGACCCTATGGGCGTGCACACCGGTGACAGCATCACCGTGGCCCCGGCGCAGACCCTCACCGACCGGGAGTACCAGCGCCTGCGAGACATGGCGCAGGCCATTATCCGACAGGTGGGGGTGGAAACCGGCGGCTCCAACATCCAGTTCGCCGTCCATCCACGCAATGGGCGCGTGGTGGTCATCGAGATGAACCCTCGCGTCTCCCGCTCCTCGGCCCTGGCCAGCAAGGCCACCGGCTTCCCCATCGCCAAGATTGCCGCCCTGCTGGCTGTGGGCTATCGTCTGGACGAAATCGCCAATGACATCACCCGCGAGACCCTGGCCTCCTTTGAACCGACGCTGGACTATGTGGTGGTCAAGATCCCCCGCTGGGCTTTTGAGAAGCTGCCCGGCGCCGACCCCCACCTGGGCACGCAGATGAAGTCGGTGGGCGAGGTGATGGCCATCGGGCGCACCTTCGCCGAAGCTTTGCAAAAAGGGCTGCGCGCCCTGGAGATTGACTGCTATGGCCTGGGAGCCGACGGCGACGACCGCTTCGACCCCGCCCGGCTGCGGGAGCGCCTCATCACCCCCCACCCAGAGCGGATTTTCTACCTGCGCCACGCCCTGCGGGCCGGCGGCTCGGTAGAGGCGATAGCCGGGCTCTCCCACATTGACCCCTGGTTCATCCAGCAGATTGCGGGCCTGGTGGAGATGGAAGAACGTTTGCGAGCCCATTCTCTGGACACGGTCCCGTCAGAGTTGTTGCGGGAGGCAAAGCGGTACGGGTTCAGCGATGTGCAGTTAGCCAATCTGTTGCAAGTCAACGAGGAACGAGTAATGAGTAACGAGGATCGCTCGTCACTCGTTATTCGCTACTCATCACCAGAACTGCTCGTCCGACGGAAACGCCAATCCCTGGGCATCCGCCCCGTCTTCCTGCGGGTAGACACCTGCGCGGCCGAATTCCCGGCCCACACCCCCTATCTGTACGCCACCTACGAGACCGAGTGCGAAGCTGACCCCTCTGACCGGCCCAAGGTCCTCATCCTGGGCAGCGGCCCCAATCGCATCGGCCAGGGCATCGAGTTTGACTACTGCTGCTGCCAGGCTGCTTTCGCCTTCCGGGAGATAGGCTACGAGACGATCATGGTCAACTGCAACCCGGAGACGGTCTCCACCGACTATGACATCTCGGATCGCCTCTATTTCGAGCCCCTCACCCTGGAGGACGTGCTGAACATCGTTGAGGTGGAACAGCCGGATGGAGTGGTCATCCAGTTCGGTGGACAGACGCCGCTCAAGCTGGCACAGGCACTGGATGCAGTCGGTATCCCCCTGTGGGGCACTCCGGCCGATAGCATTGACCTGGCCGAAGACCGGCGGCGCTTCGGGGAGCTGCTGCGCGAGTTGGGCATCCCCCAGCCGGAGAACGGCACAGCCACTTCGTTCCGGGAGGCGCGGGAGGTAGCAGCCCGCATCGGCTACCCGGTGGTGGTGCGGCCTTCGTATGTGCTGGGTGGGCGGGCCATGGCTATCGTCCACGACGAAGAATCGCTGGACGGCTACATGCGGGAGGCAGTGGAGGCCTCCCCGGCCCATCCGGTGCTCATTGACCGCTTTCTGGAGGACGCTTTTGAGATGGATGTGGACGCCGTGGCCGACGGCCATGAGGTGGTCATCGGAGCCATCATGGAGCAGATTGAGCTAGCCGGGGTGCACTCTGGCGACAGCGCCTGCGTCATCCCCACTTATATGGTCGAAGACCAGCATCTGGAGACGATACGCGACTACACCCGGCGGCTGGGTTTGGCCCTGGGTGTGGTGGGCCTGATGAACGTCCAGTACGCCATGAAAGACGGAGTGGTCTACGTGTTGGAGGTCAACCCCCGCGCTTCGCGCACGGTGCCCTACGTCAGCAAAGCCACCGGTGTGCCGTTGGTGCGGCTGGCCGTGCAAGTGCTGGCCGGACGACGCCTGCGGGAGTTGGGCTTTGTCGAGGAGCCGGCCGTGGAGGGCTATTTCGTCAAAGAGGTCGTGCTGCCCTTCGCACGCTTCCCCGGCATGGACGCCCGCCTGGGCCCAGAGATGCGCAGCACGGGTGAGGGGATGGGCATAGGCCGCACTTTCGGTGAGGCTTTCGCCAAGGCTCAAATGAGTTGCGGAGGGGCACTGCCGCTGGAAGGCACCGTCTTTCTCAGCGTCAACGACAACGACAAGCGCAACCTGGTGCCCATCGCCCGTGAGTTGGCGGGGATGGGCTTCCGCCTGCTGGCGACGCAGGGTACGGCCGCTTTCCTGAAGGAGCAGGGCCTGGCGGTGGAAGCCATCTACAAGGTCAGTGAGGGACGCCCTCACGCCGTGGATTACATCGTCAATGGGGAGGTGGACTTGGTGGTGAACACACCGCTGGGCAAAGAAGCTTTCACCGACGGGGCGGCCATCCGGCGGGCAGCAGTGGCCCACGGCGTGCCCTGCATCACCACTCTTTCGGCTGCGGCCGCCGCTGTGGAGGGCATCCGCGCTTTGCGGCAGAAGGAACTGACGGTGCGTAGTCTCCAGGAGATGCACTGCGGAACGCGCTGAGGCGCCCATCCTGCTTCACCGTTTTTGACTTATCGGATTCTTGCGCTATAATTGAGGGTGTTTGGGGCGCTTTCAGCGCCCTTCCCCTGCTCAGCCTGGCGATTTATCGCCAAGCGGGAGGCGGTGACTGCCCTCGTAGACAGTTGCTCACAAAACTAAAGTGTTACCGCCCTCGTTTACAGACAGGCTTGCCCTGGGACGAAGCGAAAGGAGAAACCTATGTCGAAGCCGCTGCTCGACTTTCACGAGGCACTGACTTTTGACGACGTTCTCCTCACCCCCGGTTACTCCGAAGTCCTGCCCTCAGAAGTGGACCTCAAAGCGCACCTGGCCGGCCACCTCTGGCTCAACATCCCTGTTCTCTCAGCAGCTATGGATACCGTGACCGAGGCGCGGATGGCTATCGCCCTGGCGCGGGCCGGCGGCATCGGCGTAATCCACCGCAACATGAGCGTGGAAGCACAGGCCGCCGAGGTGGACAAGGTCAAGCGCTCCCAGTCTGGGATGATTGTGGACCCTATCACCCTGCCGCCCGATGCCACCCTCCAACAGGCAGAAGAGATCATGGCTCGCTATCACATCTCTGGGGTGCCCATCGTCGAAGAAGACGGCCGGCTGGTCGGCATCCTCACCAACCGGGACATTCGCTTCGTCGAGGACTTCTCCCAAAAGGTTCGGGACCACATGACCTCCGATGGTCTGATTACGGCGCCACTGGGGACCACCCTGGAGGAAGCAAAGGCGATCCTGCAACGACACCGCATCGAGAAACTCCCGCTGATCAGCCAGGACGGCATCCTCAAGGGGTTAATCACCGTCAAAGACATCCAGAAAAAGATAGACTATCCCCACGCGGCCACCGATGAACGAGGGGCGCTGCTGGTGGCAGCGGCCGTCGGCGTCGGGGAAGACCTGGAGGCCAGAGTGTCGGCCCTTGTCGAAGCCGGGGTGGATGCACTGGTGATAGACACCGCCCACGGCCATTCCAAAGGCGTGATAGAGGGGCTCAGACGAATCAAGGCCATCTGCCCAGAGCGGCCGGTCATCGCCGGCAACGTGGTCACAGCCGAGGGGAGCCGGGAGTTGATCGCTGCCGGCGCAGACGCCATCAAGGTCGGTATTGGCGCCGGCTCCATCTGTACTACCAGGGTAATATCTGGAGCGGGCATGCCTCAGATCACAGCCATCGCCAACTGCGCTCAGGTGGCACGAGCGGCCGGCATCCCGCTCATCGCCGACGGTGGCATCAGATACTCCGGCGACATCGTCAAAGCTCTGGCGGCCGGAGCCGATACCGTCATGCTGGGCAGCCTGTTGGCCGGGCTCGACGAGGCTCCTGGTGAGATTGTGATCTACGAAGGGCGACGATTCAAGGACTATCGGGGCATGGGCTCGCTGGGAGCGATGCAGGGGCCCGGTCGCGACCGTTACCCCACCGGCCAAGCTGATGGCAAGTTGGTGCCCGAGGGCATTGAGGGCCTGGTGCCCTACAAGGGCCGGCTGCATGACTACGTTTACCAACTCATGGGTGGGCTGCGCGCCGGCATGGGCTATGTCGGTGCAGCCAATCTGGAGGAACTGCGAGAAAAGGCCCGCTTCGTCAAGGTCACCTACGCCGGCCTGATCGAGAGCCATCCTCACGACGTTATCATCACCAAAGAGGCGCCCAATTATCAGACCCAGTCATCGCCGTGAGCCGGTGAGGAACGAGCAGGGGACATGGACTATCGCGTTGAGGTCTTCTGGAAAGCAGAGTTGTCCGATGGTCGGGCAGAGCAACTCAAAAGTCAGGTCACCAATCTGGGCATCGCTCACCTCGAAAAAGTCTCCATCTCCGATCTCTACTTTCTGCGCGGAGAGGTCGGCCCCGGCGAGGTGGACCTTCTGTGCCGACACCTCCTGGCCGACCCGGTCGTCCAGGATTACACCTGGCAAAGGCTGGAGCAGGATCCGCCTGCGTCCCGGCCAGGCGAACTGGCTCTGGAGGTGGGTCTACGCCCGGGCATCACCGACAGCGTGGCCGACAGTCTGATCCGGGGAGCGAAAATCCTCGGCGTAACTCTCCATCAGGCGGCCACCGCCCGTCGCTACATTTTCTACGGCCAGTTGACCACTGCGGATCTGCAGCAGATTGCACGTGAGGTGTTGTGCAACGAGATCATCCACGTCTATAGCTTGCATCCCCTGAAGCCCCCCTTTGCCCCTCCTGCCGAGGCCAGCGACGTGGTGGAGACGGTGGCATTGCGCGGCGCTTCCGACGAGGCCCTGGAGCACATCAGTGTCGCGCGGCTGCTGTCGCTCAACGTCGAGGAAATGAAGGCTATCCGGCGCTACTTTGCCGCTCTGGGCCGTGACCCCACCGACGTAGAATTGGAAACCCTCGCCCAGACGTGGTCGGAGCATTGTTCCCACAAGACTTTCCGGGCCATGATCACCTATCGGGGGCCAGAGGGCGAGACGGAGCAGATTGACGGCTTGCTGAAAAGCTACATCCGTGCCGCCACGGAAAGGCTGGCCCGCCCTTGGGTGCTCTCCGCCTTCGTGGACAACGCCGGCGTCATCGCTTTCGACGATCAGTACGAGCTCTCCTTCAAAGTGGAGACTCACAATCACCCCTCGGCCCTTGAGCCCTTCGGCGGGGCCAACACCGGTGTTGGCGGAGTGGTGCGGGACATCATCGGCGTCTCGGCCCGGCCTATCGCCAACACCGACGTGCTCTGCTTTGGGCCCCAGGACCTGCCTCCAGAGGCCGTGCCCCAGGGAGTGTTGCATCCCCGCCGTGTTTCGGCCGGGGTAATCGCCGGCATCGAAGACTATGGCAACAAAATGGGCATCCCCACGGTCAACGGGGCCATCCTCTATCACCCTGGCTACACCGGCAACCCACTGGTCTTCTGCGGGTGTGTCGGGCTGGCTCCACGGGGAAGCCACCCTCGGGAGCCTGCCCCCGGCGACTTGTGTGTGGTCATCGGCGGGCGGACAGGTCGTGACGGACTGCATGGAGCTACCTTCTCCTCGGCCGAACTTTACCACGACACCGGCGAGACGGCGGGCAGCGTGGTGCAAATTGGCAACCCCATCGTCGAAAAAGCTGTGCTGGATGTCGTACTCCAGGCCCGTGATGAAGGGCTCTACCACGCTATCACCGACTGCGGCGCCGGCGGTCTCGCTTCTGCCGTGGGAGAGATGGGACAAAAGATCGGGGTGGAGGTGGATCTCTCCACCGTGCCTTTGAAGTATCCCGGTCTGAGACCGTGGGAGGTGTGGCTCTCAGAAGCTCAGGAACGGATGGTCCTGGCCGTCCCCCCCGAAAAGCTGGACCGGCTGAAGGAGATTTGTGCCGGCCGGGACGTCGAATTGACGGTCATTGGCCATTTCAGCGGTGACGAGCAACTCCGGCTTTGTCACGGTGTTCACATAGTAGGTGAGATAGCGATGGCCTTCCTGCACGGGGGGGCACCCCGCCTGCACCTCCAGGCGGAATGGCAGCCACCTCACTTCTCAGAGCCGGCGCTGGATTCGGGAAGCGATCTCACCGGAGAGTTGAAGCGGTTGCTCGCCTGGCCCGGCATCGCCAGCCAGGAGGCGGTCATCCGGCGCTACGACCACGAGGTACAGGGCGGGACTGTTATCAAACCCCTCGTCGGCCAAGACGGCGCCGGCCCATCGGACGCCGCCGTGCTGAAGCCTCTGGAAACGGGGGGCTGGAGAGGGTTGGCCGTCTCCTGTGGCATCAATCCTTTCTACGGCCTGATTGACCCCTACGCCATGGCCTGGGCCGTCGTGGACGAGGCTCTGCGCAATGCTGTGGCCGTCGGGGCCGACCCAGACCAGGTGGCCCTGCTGGATAACTTCTCGTGGGGCAACCCCTCGCTCCCCGACCGTCTGGGCGGGCTGGTCAGGGCCGCTCAGGGTTGCTACGACGCTGCCCTGTGCTACGGCGCCCCTTTCATCTCCGGCAAAGACAGCCTGAACAACGAGTTTGTGGACGCCGAGGGACGCAAAACTCCTATCCCGCCGACTCTTTTGATCTCAGCTCTGGCTATCGTGCCCGATATCCGCCAGGCGGTGACTATGGATTTCAAGGCCCCAGGCAGCTTGGTTTACCTCGTGGGAGAGACCCGGCCGGAGCTGGGTGGATCGGCTTACTACCGTTTGCATGGCGCGCTGGGCAACAGCGTCCCCCGCCCTGTACCCCGGTCCATCGAAACGATGCGTCGTCTGCACCAGGCCATGCAGGCTGGACTGCTGGCCGCCTGCCACGATTGCTCCGAGGGAGGGCTGGGGGTGGCCGTGGCGGAGATGGCTCTGGCCGGCGGACTGGGGGTCACTCTCGAACTGCGGGCTGCCCCGCGTTCGGCGGACCTTGACGGGGATGTCAGCCTGCTTTTCAGTGAATCGAGCGGGCGTTTCGTGGTTGAGGTGCGCCCTGAGAAGCAACGGGCCTTCGAGGAGTTGATGGCGGGGCTGCCCTGGGGCTGCCTGGGGAAAACTACCGGCGACGGCTTCTTTCGCCTTTGGGGGTTGAACGGCCGGCAGATTGTCCAGGCCAGGGTGGAGGAACTGAAATCGGCCTGGCGGGGTTCTTGAGTGAGCACGAAAATCCACCACAAAGGTAGAGAGAAATTAAAAAGCTTTGTGTCTTGGTGTCTTCGTGGTTAAGGAGATTCATGTGGCGAACCGGCCCAAGGTGCTGATCTTGCACGCCAGGGGCACCAATCGTGACCGGGAGGCGGCAGCAGCCTGCGAGTTGGCCGGCGGTGCGCCGGAGATTGTCCACGTCAATCAGTTGCGCGACGGCACCCGCCGGCTGGCCGACTACCAGATGCTGGTGTTGCCGGGTGGCTTTTCCTACGGCGACGACCTGGGTGCCGGCAAGCTGTGGTCGGTGGACATAGGCCACTTGCTGCGGGATGAGGTGACCGCCTTCGTCGCTTCGGGAAAGCCAGTGCTGGGTATCTGCAACGGATTCCAGGCGCTGGTGAAAAGTGGCTGGCTGCCCGGCCCACCAGAAGAAGGCGTCAAGGCTACCCTCACCTCGAACGCTTCGGCTCGTTTCGAGTGCCGCTGGGTGTGGCTCAAGCCCGATGGACACAGCCCCTGCGTTTTCACGCGCGGGCTTGATGAACTGATCCATTGCCCGGTGGCTCACGGTGAGGGCCGCTTCGTGCCGGCCGATGCCGATACCCTGGCCTGGCTCCAGAAAAAGCGCCTGATCGCCGTCCGCTACGTCAAAGCCGACGGCTCGCCGGCCGGCTATCCGGCCAACCCCAATGGCTCGCTGGCGGACATCGCCGGCATCTGCAACGAGCAGGGGAACGTCTTCGGTCTGATGCCTCACCCTGAGGACCACATCTGGCCACACCAGCACCCCCGCTGGACACGAGGGGAACGCGATGGGCTGGGGTTGGCCTTGTTCGAGAACGGCATCAAGTACGCAGCGGAACTATAGAAGCCGAGAGCATGGACGTTTGAGGCTTCTGCAACGCTCAATTTTTAACCACCAAGGCACAAAGGCTCCAAGGAAACAGGAACAAATTTGCACTCTT
>JAOZOT010000026.1:17307-18994 GCA_029933115.1 Anaerolineae bacterium
CATCCCACGTTTAACCACGGGGGCACGTTTTAACCACCAAGGCACAAAGGCTAGAGGGGTAGATGCTATGCTCGATGTTCACACTATAAAAGCCCTCATCCCCCAGGCGCTGGACGGGGTAGACCTGCCCGGATTGGGCGACAAACGCAGCGGCAAGGTGCGCGATTATTACGCGTTGCCCGAGGGGCGTCGTGTGCTCATCACCACCGACCGTCTCTCAGCCTTCGACCGGGTGCTGGGGTTGGTGCCCTACAAGGGGCAGGTGCTGAATCAATTGAGTGCTTTTTGGTTCGAGCGCACCGGTCACATTGCAGCCAACCACCTGTTGTCTGTGCCAGACCCCAACGTGATGGTCGTCTGCGAGTGCGAGCCTTTCCCGGTAGAGGTGATCGTGCGTGGCTACATCACCGGTGTGACCAAGACCGCCCTCTGGTATCGTTACAGTCTGGGTGAGCGAGAGATATACGGCTATCGTTTCCCAGACGGGCTGCGCAAAAACGATCCCCTCCCTGAGCCGATTATCACTCCCACCACCAAAGGACGGGCGGGAGAGCACGACGAGCGCATCACCTGCGCCGAGGTAGTTGAACGGGGCCTGCTCGACGCCGATACCTGGGAGCAGGTGTCTCAGGCCGCGCTGGCCCTGTTCCGATGTGGACAAGAGCTGGCCCAGCAGGCGGGGCTCATACTGGTGGACACCAAGTACGAGTTTGGTCGCGCCTCCGATGGCAGAGTGATGCTAATTGATGAACTACACACCCCGGATTCGAGCCGCTTCTGGGTGGCAGAAACATATCAGGACCGCCGGGCTGCCGGGCAGGAGCCGGAGAATTTTGACAAAGAATTCATCCGCCTGTGGTACGCTGAGCAGGGCTACCGGGGGGACGGCGAGCCCCCACCCATGCCCGACGAACTCGTCGCTCAGGTCAGCCAGCGTTACATCGCCTGCTACGAGCGGCTGACGGGGAAGACCTTCGAGCCCGCTCCCTACCCTGCCCGGCCGCGCATCGCCGCCAATATAGACATTTAACCACCAAGACGCGAAGACACCAAGGAAAAAACTTCGTGATGGGCTAAGGTCTCCTGACCGAGCCCATTCTGCCTCGGTCAGAGACCTTCGGCAATCAAGAATCTGGTGGGAGAAAGCGGAGGAGGCCAGCGTGCTCGTAGTGATTCTGATGGGTTCCAAGGCAGACCTGCCCTTTGTGGAGAAGATATGCGCGGCCCTCGACCGTTTCGGCATCCTCTGGGAGCGGCGGGTGGCCTCGGCGCACAAGAGTGCGCGCCACCTGCTAGACCTGCTCGCCCAGTACGAGGCCGACCCACGCCCCAAAGTTTACATCACGGTAGCCGGGCGCAGTAACGCTCTCAGCGGACTGGTGGACGCCAACGTCGTGGCTCCGGTCATTGCCTGCCCGCCCTACTCCGACAGCTTTGCCGGGGTAGACGTCTTCTCCTCGCTGCGTATGCCCTCAGGAGTGGCTCCGGCGGTGGTGCTGGAAGCGGAGGGAGCAGCACTGTTGGCAGCCAAGGTGCTGGCCGGGCACGACCCCGCCCTGCGCCGGCGGGTCAAGGACTACCAGACAGCCTTCACCGCTCAGATCATCGCCGACGATGCGGAACTCAAAGGCTTGCGCGACGCAACGCGGGGAACCTGAGGGGTATCCTCTCGGCCTCCACTTTTCCG
>JAOZOT010000788.1 GCA_029933115.1 Anaerolineae bacterium
TCCGTAGTGCCTTTAGCCGAGGAGACCGTTCTGGAGCAGGCCGCTTGAACTGTGAACCTTCCAAGTCATTTTGGCCACACCCTATTATAATCCAGACCTCCTCTGCCGTCCATCCCTCTTTAGAGCCATTTTTGAGTAACACTAACGGGTAATAACACAATAGCCCTCTTGCCATTGGACAAGAGGGCGGTTAGCTCCTAACTTAAGTGCTCCGCCTGGTGGTATGTGGGGAAGGCTAACCAAATGCTTGCTTTGCGCTGTGCGAAGTGCAACGGCACATTTGGCAGAGTCTTTGAGGCCTACAAGCAAAGCGCCATGCAGAACCCAGGAAGGACCCCTCCGTAAGAAATGCGTAATGCACCCATCGGCTTTGGTGAATTAGGGTCGCAGGTGCTGTTCGACGGCCACATCGTTAGCCCCTCCCGTTTGCAGGACCAAGATGACCGAGGCCTGAAGGGGACCCGGATTGCGCCAGCGGTGAGGAAGGGAAGCCTCAAACAGGAGGCTATCGCCCGGCTCCAGCCGGAATTGCTCCCCTTCCACTTCGTACACAATGACTCCCTCCAAGCAATAGACCCATTCCTCGCCCAGGTGGACGATAGGTTTGGCGTCGGCGCCCACGCCGGGCTCCAGGGTGATCAGGAACGACACCAGCGACTGATTGGGCAGGCCTGAGCCCAGATGCTCCATAGTCATGCCGGGGCACCTGGTCCGGATTCGCTCATGCGGCCGGGTCAGAATAAGCCGGACGGGTGGCTCCTCTGTCTCGAAGAAAGCCGTGATCGGCACCCCCAGGCCGGTCGCCAGGCATTGCAAAGTATCCACGCAGGGCGAACTGAGGCCGCGTTCAATCAGGCTGACGGTATTGGGCGACACGTTGCACATCTCCGCCAGGGCACGCAACGATAGGCCACGCCTCTTGCGCAATATTCGCAATCTAGCTCCAACGTCAGGTGGCTTCCTCGCGTTCATGATTCCTGCTTGCTCCCATAGTGTGGCTTTATTATATCATATTTTAGATTGGATACAAACGGAGACAACCTGATAATACACCTGCTGGTTATCTGTACAGATTTTTTTACAATGAACGCCGAAGCGATGTAAAATCGTCCTAAAGACTTGACACCTAGATGATTCTGTGGTATACTTTTGTGCATAAAGGTACAAATGGCCTAAGTCTACTTGTACTCAGATTGTCCGAACACGGGGAAAGGAGATTTGCTCAACAATGAAAAAGAGACTCGCTCTCACCTTACTGGCTTTGGCCTTGATAGTGGGGACACTCCCCATTATTGGCCAGACTGGGCAGGCCCAGGGTTCTCTACAGAAAGCGGCCGAGGCCTACTTCGGTGAAGGGCCGAGGACCATCAAGGCCGCCGACCTG
>JAOZOT010000257.1 GCA_029933115.1 Anaerolineae bacterium
GCGCCTCTGAGTCTGGGGAGGTGTTCCGTGGCACTCAACTTGCCTATTTTCGACCAACACCGTGATCGTCTCATCCGCGCCCGCCGGTCTCTGGAAGGGTTGTCTGTCGGCGATGCCTTTGGTAACAGCCTCTTCTTCCAGGGACATGAGCGGTATGCCTCGTACTCATTAGAAACTATGCTATCCAGGCGTCTGCTGCCTGCCCCACGCTGGTTGTACACTGATGACACACAGATGGCGCTTTCCATTGTAGAAGTCTTGTGCCGCTTCGGCGAAATTGATCAAGATCAGTTGGCGCTCAGCTTTGCCCGGCGATTCGAGCGGGCACGGGGCTACGGCCCTGCTATGTATAAACTGCTGCCGCAACTTCAGGCAGGGCAATCCTGGAAGCAAGCTGCCCGTAGCCTCTTTGGGGGCCAGGGATCATTCGGTAACGGTGGGGCGATGCGGGTAGCGCCGGTTGGGGCCTTTTTCGCCGATGACCTGGACGCTGTGGTCGAGCACGCACGCCGCTCGTCGGAAGTCACCCACACACATCCCGAGGCCATCGCCGGAGCAATTGCTGTGGCCGTCGCTGCGGCCTGGGCCTGGCGACTGCGCAGCGCCACTCCTCTGCCTAAGGGACGAGACTTTCTGGAGCTCACCCTGCCTTTCGTCCCGGATAGCGAGGTCCGTGAGGGTCTATCCCGGGCCTGCACACTGTCACTGGAAGGTGTGTCAATATGGCAGATTGTGGCCGAGCTTGGGAATGGCTCAGGCATCTCGGCGCAGGACACAGTCCCATTTGCCCTTTGGTGTGCCGCGCAACATCTGGATAACTACGAGGAAGCGCTCTGGCTCGCGGCCAGCGGCCAGGGAGACATGGATACCAACTGTGCAATTGTCGGTGGCATTGTGGCAGCTTGTACTGGAGTGGATGGCATCCCGCCAGAATGGCGGCGACGACGTGAACCACTGCCAACCTGGCCATTTGAGGTGGACAATTATACCTCAGTTGTGGAAACTCGTTCGTAGTACGCGCTTCAACGCGTCTGGGACAAGGTGTGCACAGGAGTTGCGAGTTGGACAGTGCACAGATGACCGGCCGTAGTGTGTGGCCCGCTGAACTCAGGGAAGCCTGCGGCGTCTTTGGGATATACGCCCACGGCGAGGACGTGGCCCGACTGACCTTCTTTGGCCTCTATGCCTTGCAGCACCGCGGCCAGGAAAGCGCCGGCATCGCCGTCTCTGATGGCCACATCATCCGCGCTCACAAGGCCATGGGCCTGGTCTCCCAGGTCTTCACAGAAGACATCTTGCGCTCTCTGCAAGGGCACCTGGCCATTGGCCACAACCGCTACTCCACCACCGGTTCATCTAGGGTGTGCAACGCCCAGCCTTTCCTCGTTGAAACGGCATTGGGGTCGCTGGCCCTGGCCCACAACGGCAACCTCACCAACGCTGCCTCCCTGCGGCGGGAACTGCTCCAGCGAGGGGTGGGGTTGAGTTCCTCGTCGGATACGGAGGTCATCGTCCAGATGCTGGCCGGGGCCACGGGGGATACCTGGGAGGCACGCCTGCGAGACTTTATGCGGCGGGCGCAGGGAGCCTACTCACTGACCGTGCTCACCCGTCAGGCCATGTACGCCGTGCGCGACCCCTGGGGTTTCCGGCCACTGTGCGTGGGGCGGCTGAACGACGTTGGCTGGGTGGTGGCCTCAGAGTCGTGCGCCTTGGCCACCATCGGCGCTGAATACGTGCGCGAGGTGCGCCCTGGCGAGATCATCCGCTTCGACGAGGGCGGCATGACAGTCGTCGCCGGGGTGCCTCCGGCCGGCCGGCAGGCCCTGTGTGTCTTCGAGTACATCTACTTCGCACGACCAGATAGCCTCCTCAACGAGCTTGCCGTCCACCGCATACGGCGGTGGCTGGGCGCTCAGTTGGCCCAGGAACACCCTGTGAAAGCCGACATGGTCATGGGCGTGCCCGATTCGGCCACTGCCCACGCCATCGGCTACGCCTGGGCGGCCGGCCTCCCCTTCGGCGAGGGGTTGATGAAGAACCGCTACATCGGCCGCACCTTCATCCAGCCCGACGAGCGGCTGCGGCGGCTGGGCGTGGCTCTCAAGTTCAACCCTCTGCCCGATTCCCTGCGAGGCAAACGATTGGTCCTGGTGGATGATTCCATCGTGCGAGGCAACACCAGCCGGCCCATCGTGGCTCTGCTGCGCCAGGCCGGTGCTGCCGAGGTGCACATGCGTATCGCCTCCCCACCTATCCGTCATCCCTGCTTCATGGGGGTGGACATGGCTACTCGCGAGGAACTCATAGCCCATCGGTTGAGCGTGCCCCAGATTGGCCAGCACCTGGGCGTGGACAGCCTCGGCTATTTATCGCTGGAGGGGCTGAGCAAAGTCGTGGAAGAAGTCTCCCAGGGGCTATGTATGGCCTGTTTCTCTGGTCAATACCCGCTGGAACTAGAACACGAAGGACGCGGACCTTCGCGACCTTCGTGACCCTCATGTTCAGGAGTCAGGAGATGAGAAAAGAGAGGATCTTGGTCGTCGGTTCGGGAGGACGGGAGCATACCCTGGCCTGGAAACTGGCTCAGTCCCCCCGGGTGAGTCACGTCTACGTGGCGCCGGGCAATGGAGGCACAGAGCAAGGCTCCGCTGCCAAATCTGCTGCACAGGCCCCGATATCCAACGTGGAAGTTGCGGCGACGGACATTGAAGGGCTGCTGAGCTTTGTCCAGGAAGAGGCCGTAGACCTCACCGTGGTCGGACCAGAGGCGCCGCTGGTCGCCGGGCTGGTAGATGCTTTCACTGCGGCCGGGCAGCGCGTTTTTGGTCCTACGGCCGCCGCAGCTCGACTGGAGGGGTCCAAAGCCTTCGCCAAACAGTTCATGTTGGAACAGAACATCCCCACTGCAAAAGGAGAGATTTTCGCCGACTACGAAGCCGCCCGGCGTTACCTGCGCACCGTAGGAGCCCCCATCGTGGTCAAAGCCAGCGGCCTGGCGGCCGGCAAAGGGGTGACCGTCTGCGCGTCACCGGACGAAGCCGAAGCTGCCCTGCGACGGACAATGGTGGAGCGCGTGTTCGGCTCGGCCGGCGACGAGGTGGTCATTGAGGAGTGCCTGGTCGGACAGGAAGCCTCGCTGCTCTGCTTCACCGATGGACGCACCGTTGTGCCTATGGTGTCGGCTCAGGACCACAAAGCCGTTTACGATGGCGACCGTGGCCCCAACACCGGCGGGATGGGCTGCTACGCTCCGGCCCCACTGATGCCTCCTGCCCTGATACAGGAGGTGGTGGACACCATCCTCCAACCGGCCGTGGATGGGATGCGCCAACGTGGCACCCCTTATGTGGGCGTCCTCTACGCCGGGCTGATGCTCACCCCCGCCGGCCCCCGTCTGCTGGAGTTCAACTGCCGCTTCGGGGACCCAGAGGCTCAGGTGATCCTGCCTCTGCTGGAGACCGACCTGCTGGACGTGCTGGAAGCCTGCGTGGAAGGGCGGCTGGATGCGGTGGAGATACGTTGGCGCGAAGCTTTTGCCGCCTGCGTGATCCTCGCCTCTGGCGGCTACCCCGGCCACTACGAAAAGGGCAAGCCTATTTCCGGCCTTGAGGCAGCGGCGGCTCATCCTGATGTGCTGATCTTTCACGCCGGCACCCGCCGCGACGGCCACCGACTCCTCACCAACGGCGGCCGCGTCCTGGGAGTGACAGCCACCGCCCATACTCTCCCAGGAGCACTGTACAAAGCCTATCAGGCCCTTGAGCAAATATCCTTTGATGGCTGCCAATATCGCCGGGACATTGGACGCCGGTTCGGCATCCACGAGATTCTCCAGGAGCGACGCACTTCGGAAGTGCCTCGCTCCTCCCCCAGCATTTCCTACAAGGACGCCGGGGTGGACATTGACGCCGGGAACCGGGCCGTGGACCTGATGCGCGACGCAGTTTTGAGCACCTACACCCCGGCCGTCTTGCGGGGCATTGACAGCTTTGGCGGTCTCTTCGAGGCCGGGGCGCTCAAGGAAGCCTCCGCTCCGGTGCTGGTCATCTCCACCGACGGCGTGGGCACCAAAACCCAGATTGCGGTGGCCATGAACCGCTACGACACCATCGGGCACGACCTCGTGAATCACTGCGTCAACGACATCCTCGTCCAGGGAGCGCGTCCGCTTTTCTTCGTGGATTACATTGCCTCGGCCCGCCTCGAACCAGAGGCGGTGGCAGCGGTGGTACGCAGTTGCGCTGAGGCGTGCCGGGCGGCCGGCTGCGCCCTCATTGGCGGGGAGACGGCCGAGATGCCCGGTGTCTACGCTCCCGGCGCGTTCGACCTGGTGGGCACCATCGTGGGCTGGGTGGAGAAGCAGGCCATTGTGGACGGAAGCCGCGTTTGCCCCGGCGACCTGTGCCTGGGCCTGCCCTCGTCTGGGCTGCACACCAACGGCTACTCCCTGGCTCGCCGCGTTTTCGCCGGCACACCCTGGGAGACCGAGCTTCCAGAGTTGGACCACCCTCTGGGGGAAACCCTGCTCACCCCCCACCGCTCCTACCTGCCGGCCGTGGAGAAGCTGTGGGCAGCGGGGGTGGACATCAAAGCTATGGTCCACATCACCGGCGGCGGCTTTTTCGACAACCTGCCCCGTGTCCTTCCCCCCGAGGTCGGCGTGCGGTTGGACCACGCCGCGTGGGAAGTCCCCCCCATCTTCCGGCTCATCCAGCGTCTGGGTAATATGGACGAACGGGAGATGTATCGCGTGTTCAACATGGGGATGGGCCTGGTACTCATCCTGGCCCCAGAGCAGGTGGACACAGCCATCCGCACCCTCGACGGTGAGCCTACAGTCATCGGAGAGGTGGTGACCTGGGATAAGACGGGAGAGCGAGTGCAGCTCTTTTAACCACGAAGGCACGAAGACACAAAGGATACTGGAGTATGAAATATGCCCCTATTTCGGACAAGGAGGAAGGCATAGCCCGGGCCATTGTGGACGCGGCGTATGCCGTCCATAGTGCCCTTGGTCCTGGCCTGCTGGAGAATGTTTATGAGGTCTGCTTCTGCCATGAATTGAGCAAACGCGGCCTGTCCTATCGCCGACAAGTTGTTGTGCCGATTGTCTACGATGGCATAACGTTCGACGAGGGACTGCGACTGGATGTGTTGGTGGAAGAACTGGTCATTTGCGAACTGAAGGCAGTAGAAAAGATGCACCCCGTATTCATGGCCCAAGTCTTGACCCAGTTGAAACTGACCGGGAAGCGGCTTGGCTTTCTGATCAACTTCAATGTGCCGCTGATCAAACAAGGCATCAAACGAGTAGTTTTATGATCTTCGTGCCTTTGTGTCTTCGTGGTGAACAATAACCCATTTTATAACCCTTCGTGCCTTTGTGTCTTCGTGGTGAACAATAACCCATTCTATACCCTTCGTGC
>JAOZOT010000789.1 GCA_029933115.1 Anaerolineae bacterium
TTGACATCCAGGCCGGGTGCGGGCAGTTGAGAGGTAAGAGAGAATAGGGGTGTTTTGCATTTTTGCCCAATACAGTGTATGATTATGCCCGGAGAAAACAGGTGATCAAGATTGCTCCCTCTATTCTATCGGCCGACTTCACGCGGCTGGGAGAACAGGTGGCCGAGGCCGAGGCGGCCGGAGCCGATTACATTCACATTGACGTCATGGACGGCCATTTTGTGCCCAACATCACAGTTGGCCCTTTGGTGGTGCGGGCGGTGAGGCGGGTCACCCGGTTGCCCTTGAGTGTGCATCTCATGATCGAAGCGCCGGAACGCTACCTGGCCGCTTTCGCCAAAGCCGGCGCCGATGCTTTGACCGTCCACGTCGAGACTTGCCCCCACCTGCATCGCACGGTGCAACAGATCAAGGAACTGGGGACAAAAGCCGGCGTCTCCATAAACCCGGCCACACCTCTGGTCTCTTTGGAAGAGATAGTGGAGTACGTTGACCTGATCCTTTTAATGACGGTCAATCCCGGTTTCGGAGGGCAGAAGTTCATCGAGAGCTCGCTGCCCAGGATACGACGACTGCGGGAGATGCTGACAACCAGAGGGCTGAGAGCAGAGTTGGAGGTTGACGGGGGGATCAACGCGGAGACGGCCCCACGGGCAGTGGCCGCCGGAGCGAATGTGTTGGTGGCCGGAGAAGCCATTTTCGGGGCCCGGGAGGGCGTCGCAGAAGCGATGAGGAGGATACGAAAAAGCCTGCAAACAGTGACCGAGGGGTGAAAACGAGCGGAGGGAAACAATGTGTGCGATAGCTAAAGTGCCGGTCCAAGTTGCAAGAGATGAGGCAGCGACAGAAGCAGTGACTTTCGACAACGGGCGGCCGGTTATCGCCGGCACGCGTATTCCAGTCTATTATATTGTGCAGTCCCTGGCCTTTGACGAGGAGGGACTAGATGGTTTCTTCAGAGATTATCCCTGGATCGGCCGGGATCAGGTCGAGGCAGCTATTGACTGGCTTCTCGATCACCTGGGCTACTCCGGTGACGAGATAGACGACACACCACTGCATTGGGGTGAGGAATGAGATTCTATTTGGACGAGAATGTATCAGCTCCCAATGCCGACTACCTGAAACGTAAACACAACGTTCGTCACGCCGCTATTGATTATGGCTACCAAGGGCGTGACGATAGGTTTCATCACCAGCAAGCCAAAATGGAGGGTCGCATATTGATCACCCTGGACGAGGATTTTGCTGAGCATGAGTACTCTGTGAACCGACATCCGGGGGTGATCATCATCAAAACGGGTAGACAACGTGACTATTGCAAAATCAACGCCATCCTCGATCAGGTGCTACGCCGCTTCCGTACTGCTGCCGATTTCT
>JAOZOT010000790.1 GCA_029933115.1 Anaerolineae bacterium
AGGCCGGGCATCTTGAGGTCAATGAGAAGCAGGTCAAAGGTCTCTTTTTGACAGCGGGCGATGGCTTCTGTTCCGTCGGAGACTCCTTCTGCTTCAAAGCCGGCCCCCCGCAATGCTTTGCTGCACATCCTGACGACGTTAACGTCGTCGTCCACCACCAGGATCCTCTCTCCTGTCATAGCTACCCCCTGTCAGTTCAGACCCTCCCCGCCGCAAAGCGCCCATAGAGAAATCTGGCCGCAAACTCGGCCACGTCTTTCAGAGTTCAGGAAGGGAGCGATCCAGTTCGTCGCTCAACAGTTTGGCAAAGCCGGCTCCCACCGTAATATCCGGCTCAGCTTCCTCCGGCGCTTCGGCCAGGATCTCCCTCAGGCGGGTCACGGCGTCCCTGGCCAGCGTCCTCACCAGGCCCAGTTGGGTCGTGCGGGTGTTGAAAGCCACAACCAGCAGGAAGCCCTGTCCCACAGTGAAGGAATGAAGGGCATGGTCCTCGCTCTCGTAGAGGCATTGGGTCAACTCTGTGGCAAAACCCAGAAATTTCATCATCTCCGCGCTGGCGAGGAAGCTGCTGGTGGCCAGGGTGGAGACAGCGATGGGATCACCCCGCCCGTTGAAGCCCCTGATGGCTATGAGTTCCCCTCGTATGTTGGCCAATAGCACGACATCGGCCCCCGTCTCGCGGGCCAATTCGGCCAGACAGTTTTCTATCTCTTCGATTTGAGTGCTACTGAGGTTCAAATCAAATTCGTTGTTCATTGTGTCAACTCATCCAGCACTGTTTGATCTCTCGGATGGCCTGGTTGGTCAGGCGGCGGTAGCTGTGGTCGGGTGGAGCCAGCACGGCCAGCACCATCTCTTGCCCACCCGCGCTGAAGTAGCGGCAGGCGAGACGGGTGCGGTCATCACTCACCAGCGAAAGTTCGTCCACCTGGGCCAGGTTCAACTGGCGGTGGGCCTGCCTGGCTGCCTTGTTGAGCAGGGCGACGATGGCGGCTGCCATTTCATCCTCGTAGTCGGCCGGGCTCGAGGCCAGAGGCAGCCCCTCTGTGGTAGACAACACCGCCGCTCTGAAACCACCGGCGCGGTTCATCTCTTGCAGTATCTTCTCGAAGGCGTGCTGCTTTTTCACTGGTCGTTCCATTTTCCGTTCTCCGCCGGCAATGATCCTCCCGCAGGGTCCGCAGCGAGAGGATGAGCGTTGGGTGAAGATGCCTAGATCAGCGAAGCTTCCAACTCCTCCATCAGGGCCTGGCCGAAATCGGCGTCCAGTTTCCCGGTCTCGGACGAGTGTTCTTCTGCCTCCATTTCCTCCAGAGCCCTGTTCACAATCTCTTGCAGACGTTGGGCGGCCCGGTTGGTGAAGGCCCGCACGATGCC
>JAOZOT010000791.1 GCA_029933115.1 Anaerolineae bacterium
AGGAGGAAAAAGATGAAAAGCGGAAAACGTCAATGGATGACAATTTTGGCTCTTGGTTTGACACTCGTGCTTCTGGTGGCCTGTGGGGCGAAGGAAACACCGGCGCCACCTCCAACAAAAGCCCCCACTCCTACGCCTGTGGTCTCTCAACCCGAGGCAACCCCAACTCCTGCTCCGGCGGTTGAAGCCACCCCCACCGAGGCCCCGGCAGCGACCGAAGCCCCGGCGGCAACAGAGGCAGCAGCGCCGTCCGAGGCGACTGCGGCTCCTGAGAAAGAGGTCAGCTACGACACGGTATTCCCCTTGCCGGACGACGTACAGAACTTTATGGGCGAAGGCGGGGAAAGCCAGATCAACTTCCAAACCAGCCTCACCTTGGAGGAGATCATCGAATTCTACCGCCAAGTGCTCACTGAGAAGGGCCTGACCGAGCGCGCAGACCACACGGCCATCAGCGACACGACCTTCAGCATGGTCTTCGACGGCTGGCCAAACGGCAAGGCCCTGGTGATACAAGGTGTAGACCTGGGCGCAAACCGAAATGTCAACATTCGCTTTGAAGACATCTAGCTCTAGGTGGGGGGACTCTCATTGTTAACCATCAGCTATTAGCTATCAGCCATCCACGAAGGCAAGGCTCGTGATCTCTGCTTGTGGCGGAGGCGTGTCCCGAGCTAAGGCAGAGGGACACTCCGCCACTTTTAGCATCAGGAACCATGCCATCTCTGCATGTAAACGGGGGGCTTCAGATGGAATATGGCCTTGCGCCGGAGCTCATTCAGGCTCTCAGCGACAAGCGATGGCGAAAGCGCGCCCAGGCGGTGGAGGCTTTGGGCCGTGCCGGGGATAAGAGGGCGCTGCCCTACCTCGTCCGGGCCCTGAACGACAGAAAAAGCGGGGTGCGTATGGTCGCGGCAGAGGCTCTGGCCCAACTGGGCGATAAACGCGCCGTGCCCCACCTCGCCCAGGCTCTTTACAGCAATAAGGGGAGGGTGCTTCCGAAAATAGGTTGGGCCCTGGGACGCCTCGGCGCTCTGTCCGAGCTTGTCCGCGCCCTTGATGATAGGCGATGGCACGTGCGCGAGGCGGCGGTGGTGGGACTGGGTGAGGTTGGAAAGAAAGCAGAAGCCATCACATTGCTTGGACAGTATCTGGAGAGAGACCCAGAGCATGGACGTGAACTTGTGTACAAGCTGGTAAAGCTGAGCGAGGGCAGCACAAGTGCTCTGGCCAGGCTTATAGAGACTGCTCTTGTTGACCGGCGAGACATTCTGTATTTTGCGGAAGTACAGAAGAGACGTGAGAAACGCGGTCGCTGACAGCGTGTCTGAAAAATGCCCGTAGTGGCGACTTGAGTCGCTAACGACCGGTGCTCTG
>JAOZOT010000792.1 GCA_029933115.1 Anaerolineae bacterium
GGTGGAAAGTGCCGCCAAACAATACAAAGCACGATTCACAGGACCGGGGATGCACCGGAGCCGCACCGGAGCCGAGCGGTTATTCTCTGTGCGGTCTGCCATCATGAGCGGCCGCTTCGATGAACGCCGGCGGCAAGCTTACAATTCACCACCAAACTGAAATGCACCCGATGGAGATAGGAGATAGCTTCTTGGTGCAATCAGCGATAGCGTGTGAGGGGAGAGACACGGTATGGATAATTTGCGGAAGGCTTTGTGGGACTCGGAGTGGAGATTGCACGGCTAGGGGAGTCGCAGTATCCGTGCCGTCTAAAAGGCGAGGCGGGCCATTTTGGCCCGCCTCGGTGGTGGGCGAGATAGGACTCGAACCTACGAACCTCACGGATGTGAGCCGTGCGCTCTGACCAACTGAGCTACTCGCCCACTGCATTTCTGATTATAACACTAATGCTCGAATTTTGCAAGTTCTTTCCGTATGCCAAGCCAGCAGGTTGGCAAGTTGTGCCTTCATCTCATCAGCCGCCATCGTGTCCCCGTGGGGCTATCTTCCAGGGCTATACCAACTGCGGCCAGGCGGTCACGGATAGCATCGGCTTTGGCCCAGTCTTTGGCCTGCCGGAATTCCTGGCGCAGGTCTATCAAAATCTGCATCAAGGCGTTTTCCAACCCGGCCCCAGCCTCTTCGGGCAGCTGATCAGGTACGATGCCCAGGACATCGCCACCCAACTCCCGATACAGGCCGTCAATGGCCTCTAGTGTCACGCGGCCGATAGGTTCGCCGGAGTTGAGCAGGACGTTGACCTCTTTAGTCAGGTCGAAAAGAGCGGCCAATGCTTGGGGGGTGTTAAAGTCGTCGTCCATGGCCTCGATAAAGCGCACCTTGTGCTCATCCAGAACCCTCTGGAAAGCGGCATCGGCTTCGCTCCTTTGCTCAGGGGGGGCATCCTCAGCCATAGCCAGGCGCTCGCGCACCAGCCTCACTGCACTGTAGAGCCGTTCCAGGCCCCTCCCCGCTGCTTCCAGTGCCGCCTCGCTAAAGTCGGTGGGGCTGCGATAGTGGCTGCTCAGCACGAAGAAGCGAATAGTCATCGGTTCATGCCTTTGCAAGACGTCCTTGATGGTCACAAAGTTGCCCAGGCTCTTGCCCATCTTGACTCCGTCCACAGTGACCATGTTGTTGAGCAGCCAGTAGCGGGCGAATTCTACGCCGTAAGCGGCTTCGCTCTGGGCGATCTCGCTCTCGTTGTGAGGGAAGATGTTCTCCAAGCCACCGCCGTGGATGTCGAAGGGTAGCCCCAGGTATTTGGCTGCCATCACCGAGCACTCGGCGTGCCAGCCGGGGTAGCCCTCGCCCCAGGGGCTCTTCCAGCGCATCA
>JAOZOT010000793.1 GCA_029933115.1 Anaerolineae bacterium
TTGAGGTGAATTCATGTAATTCCTGAGACAAGAAGAGCTTTACAAAAGAACTAAAAAATAAAGCCGCATTATGCGGCTCAATCTTTTTATTTTTTTATTGGTTGGGCATAAGTCCACTTGTGCTGTCCCGCTCAAGGTGGTGGTTGGTACTTGAAGGTCCAGGCGTCCGTACGGTGCCTCCAGCCGGTTGAGTGATCAGCTTGGTTGTTGTCGAAACTGAAGGTGCAATGCCGGGTTCGGTCCCAAGCTGTGAGTAAGACGGTGTAACCACAGTTCACGGGATTAGGATCCAGGTCGTGTACATCCACCGTGCGCAGGTCCACGTAAGCCGGCCAGCCTGAAGTGCCGTTCTCGATGATGTTGTCGAGGGGGTCGTCGTAGTAGGCGATGGGGGCATAATAGTGTATTCCATATCCGTCACCGGTGATACTTAGCCGGTAGCGCCAGAAGTGGGTGTCGTTGATCCTGCCCTTGGGCGTGATGGGCATGGCGGTGTAATTCTCACAAGGGGTGCCTGGGGTCCTCGATAGCCTGACTTCCGGCCAGATATTGTCAAGCTGCACCAAGTGCACTGGTCCTGTGTGACTGACATTTTCCGTCAGCGTTTCCAACCTGACCTCGTAGAGCGCATTTGGGCCTCCCAAGCCCATCTCGATGTGCGCTGAGTCCCAGACGGTGAGACTCAGGCCAGGGTTGCACCCACCATACCCAAGGTAGGGGTCTATGAGCTGGCGGTAACGGTGGGCATCGAACCAGCCATCGCTGTCTGAGGACCAGTTTACTTTTTTGCCGCAGGGTCTCGCATCGTCCACCCTGACTTTCCAACCCGCCCCTGGTAGGACCCGGATGCCGGTCCAGTTATTGGCAGAGCCTGCCTCGCGGTACGCCACACGGAATTTGTCCACGTCTTCGCAGATGGTTCCCTGAATGTCTATGAAGCCACCAAAGGGAACGGGAGCGGGGATAGGGGGACTGCCTACGCTGCCTGCAACAGCCATGCCATCGGAGCCGATGTCGTCCACATCGACGCCTGCGATATCGGTGATCTGGTTCCTGCACGCTGGAGGTCTGATGAACACCGAGAGTGCATCCAAACCCAATTCATCGGCATTTGGCTCGAAACATCGGACAAGGTCCTTGTTAGTGCAGACTAAGCCGTTGTCGAAGAGGAGTATGTCGCCATCAGTGAAGCTGGGTCTCCCTTCGTAGAGAATCTCGGTGGAGAAGTGGATCAGCTCTCTGTTCCCGCTGCGATCGGCGGTGGCTGCGTCCAAACCGAAGTCCACACCTCGATCAGGAATGCCTGCGGGTACGCTGGGTGGCAAGAGATCGGCGTGAGCAATCACAATCTTCCCCATACGCGCAGAAAGCAGA